>CADAGD010000004.1 GCA_902787375.1 uncultured Eubacteriales bacterium | reverse complement strand
TTTTTGAAAAACGGCAGGGTAGAACGGCAAAAATTGATTGAAAGCTATATGCTTCAATCGGCACTTTACCAAGGCGTTAATTAATCATTGTCTACTTGAAAGGATCGAAAATGAAATGAAAGCCTGCGGAATCGCCATATCGAAGGTACATCTCGGTGAACCTCAAGAGCAATGGTTCGAGTCCTACGCATTCTATCCCAAGCACGGCTACGCGGAATACGAGCCGCGATACATGAAGAAGGAGCTGTAATGCTGATACGCAGAATGAAAAAGTCCGACCTCATGCCGCTTTACCGCCTGCTGTCGGATGAAAAAGTGATGGAGCATATCGAGCCCGTTTTCGATTTGGAGAAGACGGCGGCGTTCCTTGAGAACGCCGGGCTTTGTGAAGTACCGCTCATTTGGGCGGTCGAGGACGGCGGCGTTTTTATCGGCTATGTGATCTGCCATGATTATGACGAAACGAGCCGCGAGATCGGCTGGGTGCTTTGCCCGGAGCATTGGGGCAAGGGTATTGCGACGAAGCTCACGGAAAAGCTCATGCAAAGGGCTTTTGCGGACGGGAAAGACGCCGTGATCGAGTGCGCTCCCGCGCAGGAAGTCACAAAGCATATCGGCCTAAAGCTCGGATTCAAATACACAGGTCAAAGGGGCGGCTGCGAGGTGTTCAGAGCAGAGAAGCGTTAAGTGTCCGTTTTCTCTGTATTCAATGCTTTGATTTCTATCCCTACAACGCCGTATTTATGTATTTCTTCCTCCGAATAGTACATCAGCATATCGGCAGGATCGGCGACCTCGTTTTCGCCATAGCCTATGCTGATTTTATCATGATGAGCATAAAGCTCCGCAAACGAAGGATACCGATACAAGGCAAGTACCATACACTCCGATCGCGTACCGTCAGAGGTATCCTCGAATACGATCGTATCTCCGACGGATAACACAGAACGCTTCTCGTCAAACAGACGCATTTCCACCGTTTTCGTTCCTCTCAGTATCTTTACGAACGAATCATGCCAAAGCTTCATTTTGTGAATCATTATTCAAACTCCTACCGCTATAAGTAATAAAAAATGGATCTCTCGCACTCATCTGAACAGCGTGAGACTGCTCCTGACGATCCGGTCGATGAATGAAACGACCTCATCGCGCGTGTACTTATCGTAGCCCTCGACGACGACGTGCATAAGCCCGTTGGAAAGGTGGGTGAAGAGCATCTCAAGCTCGGCGTCTGTGGCGTTAAGCTGCTGCTTCCACGCTGCTATGCCCGGCTCCTTTGCGAGGGCTATCATCCGTGAAAGCACGGTCGGACTCGCACCGTCGAATATCAGCACGCGGCAGGCCTCCCCATGCTGTTCGACCATTTCATAGATCGCCTCGACGAGCGAGCTTACATCGAACACGCCTATCCGCCCAAGCGACTGCGCGAAGTCGTCAAGCAGCCTCTGTTCTATGCTCTCCATCAGCGCGAAGCAATCGCTGTAATGGGAATAGAATGTGGCGCGGTTAATCCCGGCCGCCTCGCAGACCTCCTTGACGGTAATCTTGTTGACGGGCTTTTCACGCAGCAAGGATAGGAACGATTCCTTTATCATGCGCCTCGTGTAGCGTACTCTCGCGTCAGTCTTACTCATGGCATTACCTCTTTTTAATAAGTTCGGCAACACGGCGAAAGCTTGTGTTGCTTTTCTTTCTTACGCCCGCAAATTGTCGGTTGCCATGCGGATGCGTATATATTATACTTGAATTGTGAAAGATAATCAACACTTGTATAGATAAAAGGAGGAAAGGAGTATGTTTGGAAGGTATCTTGTTACCGGTGCTACCGGGTTTCTGGGCCGCGCGGTGCTGAATGAGCTTATCGGGAAGAAATCTGACATACGCTCACTTGTCATGCGGAACGATCCTCTTGAATCGGAATTGCCGCCCATGATAGAGGTTGTTTACGGCGACGTGTGCGACGACGCCTCGCTCGAACGCTTCTTCGCGGGTGCGGACGAGAACACATGCGTTATACACTGCGCGGGTATAGTGTCGGTCGCATCCCGACCGGGAGTGCGCATCTATCGTGTCAACGTCGGCGGAACGAACAACATTATCCGTCATTGCAGAAGGATGGGCGTCGGGAAGCTGGTCTATGTCAGCTCCGTCCACGCCATCCCGGAAAAACCAAAGGGCGTCATTATGACCGAGGACGCCGTGTTCTCGCCCGACCTCGTGCGCGGGGATTACGCCAAGAGCAAGGCGATGGCGACCTCTCTCGTTTTTGATGCGGCGTCAAAAGGGCTCAACGCTTCCGTGGTGTTCCCTTCGGGGATAATCGGCCCGGGCGACGCGGGCAAGGGGAGCATAACTACTCTGCTCCTGTCATTCATCGCGGGCAAGCTCCCCCTTGCCGTCAAGGGCGGTTATGATTTCGTGGACGTGCGTGACGCTGCGGCGGGAGTGGCCGCCTGCGCGGAAAAAGGCGAAAAAGGACGCGGCTACATACTCTCCGGACATTACGCAAAGATTGCCGACATCCTCGATGCGGCAAGGCTAACGCTCGATATAAAGCACCGCGTGACCTATCTGCCGATAGCTCTGGCAAAGCTCGCGGCACCGCTTTACGAAAAGCGGAGCGTCCGCAAGCGCAAGCCGCTGTATTTCACGCCCTATTCCGTCGCTGTGCTAAGCTCCAACAGTCTGTTCAGCCGAAAAGCCGCCGCTTCCGCATTCGGCTTCTCCCCGCGACAGGTCGCCGACAGCATCCGTGATACCGTGCTTTGGCTGAAAGAGCATAAGACAAAGGCTTGACCTTGCCGCGTCCGTATGAGATAATCTATTCGGAGGCAGCCTCTAAAAACGGTGCCGATTCCAAATACGATTATTATTTAAGGAGGATACCCTTTATGAAGTTTTACAAGTGCGCACATTGCAAAAACGTCATCGCTTACATCCACGATTCCGGAGTTCGCGCAAGCTGCTGCGGAGAGGAGATGCAGGAGCTGATTCCCAACACAACCGACGCCGCCGGCGAGAAGCACGTCCCGGTAATCAGCGCAGACGGTCAGACGGTCACCGTTACCGTGGGCGAGGTTAAGCATCCCATGCTGGACGTCCACTACATCGAGTGGATAATCCTTGAGACCAAACAGGGCCGCCAGCGTAAGGTGCTGAAGCCCGGTGATGAACCCACAGCCCAATTCGCTCTCGTTCCCGGCGATGAGGTCGTTGCTGCCTACGAATACTGCAACCTCCACGGACTGTGGAAAGCCGAGTGACAAAAAATACAGGATGAGCCGTCCCGACCGGGGCGGCTCAAACCGCTGACAAACCCCAAACGCGCTGAAAACATCAGCCTTCCCCTGTGAGGGGAAGGGGGACCGCCGCCTCAGCGGTGGTGGATGTTTTGATAACGCCATTGTTTCCACCTCATCAGTCAGACTTCGTCTGACAGCTTCCCCTCAAAGGGGAAGCCAAGGAAAGCAGACTTTGTCCGTAGTCTGTAAAGGAGCTTTGCTCCTCTTGACTGCGCAAAAACGCACCCGCGAACATCTGTCAAGGCCGCAGAATGCGAGGTGAAGCCGGCGCTTTGACAGGTGTTTGCGGGTGTGTTACAAATGGTGTCATTTTCAGAAAAGCGCCGGAACGGCGCGCAGCCGATTTTGCAAAATCGTTCAAAGGGGTTTGGGGAGTTTTCCCCAACAAGCGAAAAGTGGCTCCAAGCCACCTTGCTTGCCGGAGCTTTATCTGAGCATCAGATATGTACCGTTATTGAAAGGTGAATGGCTGAATAGTTCATGAAAAACAACCTGTAATACACGTTTAAAATCAAATGGACAAAATGGTCACTTGATTTTTGCGCGGATAATAGGTGCTGCACGATGGAATCAACGACTCATTTTGAACCGTTGTTTTTCAGTCTTTACTATACGAAGGGTCATCCTACAAAATGCCCACCTTTTAAATGTCTCGTCTAATCAGTATCAAAGATAAATTTCACGATTCTCTCAGATGCCTTCTCGGTAGCTGCAGCAATATCATTCTTCGTCCAATAAGGTTTGATATCCTTTCCGAATTTATTAACTAGAGCTTTGGCTATAGGATAGTTACTATCAATGTAGCCGGTTTTATCTTTCAAGCTTGTTGAAACCTTAGTTCTAAACCACTCGTTTCCAATGGAACGATTGATTTTTTCTTCTATCAGAATTTTATTTCCGAGCTTATTCACTATGCCCTTAAACTCTTCCTCAGAATCAATACAAGCATCTTTTCGGATTATTTGAATGTTGCTTCCACTGTAAGGCATTATATGTTCAATATCATATTTGCTTCCAAGTTCAAACGCTACACCTTTTTCCTTTGCAAATAGGTATTCATTCAAATAAACCAGTACGTGTTTATCATAATCTTTAATTGCATCCTTAATCTCAGTTCTCTTCCAGTTGGCGCCGATATGTTGATTGAAATCGTTTGCAATAGTCTGCTCGCTAATGGATTTGTCAATCAGTTTGACTTCTTCTCCAAACAAGAATGTTTTGAAATACTTGCTGGAGTATCCGATATCAACAAGTTCCATTATTACAAAAAGTTTTAGCATGCTTTCTGCAATAGAAATAACTTGATTCTCAGAAATCTCATCAGCATTAAATCGATGAAAATAGCTGGCAAGGAACAGTTTTGCATTCTCATTAAACTTTAAAAGAACCTGTATGCTTGGATAGTTTGCCACTTTACTCCAAACTTTTGATAGGTTAATCATATCTTGGCAAAGCGTAATTGGGCTATTGATAAGTTCCCTGTTGATATCTGTAAAGTAACGCCTTAATCCTGGGGTCGTAACATTTATTGCCCCAGTATCGCTGATAGTTTCCTTTCTTAGAGTTCTCTCACAATACATCTGTTGTATAAGAATAGAATCAATATTTGCGATTCCCATTTGGTTCAATTTGCCAATGTGTATCTGCAATTCTTCCCACATTTTTGTAAACTCTTCGCGCTTACCTTGGTGTTCCGCCGAAGCATAAAGCTTGGCCGAAATGATATCTGCATCAAATAAAGGGAGTCCGTCAGAATTCAGGGAATTGAACATTGTGATTGCCTGCTCTACCTGCCAACTCTTAATCTCAATCACTTCACATTTATCAATAATAGCTCTAGCAATTTTGTTTAATTTGGAGTCTGATAGCTCGCCAGCGGTTTCATAGAAGAATTTGAAATTGCGGAAGAAGTTTGTGTATTTGTTATCCTTTTGCTTGTAAGGGATTTTTGCTACCCTTTGCTCTGCTTGGATATATTCCACCTCTTGAAGAATTGTGTTCAAGTCATCCTTGTAACGCTCGTTGATAGAGCAATTCTCCATAACTGCTACATTTTTACAGATTTCAGAATCTTTTATGATATCCGGTTTGTTGGAAATGTCTTCAGCATCCACTTTATATAGTATGCCCATGATTTTTCTTCTGCGATCTTCTAAACCTCTTCTTAGCGACTCGGAATCTTCGTCATTGCCAATGTTAGCTATGGCTGTATTAATTCTCATAAGCAGGGCTTTAAGAAGCAATAAAAAGGTGGTCGTTCGTTGTTGCCCATCAATTAACCCATACCTATTATCTTTGTCGTCACAATTGATAATAATTGTGCCGAAAAAATAACTGTCTTTGTTATCGCCATCACAGAAATCCATGATGTCATTCCAAAGTTTATCACAGTGTTCTATTCCCCAGGAATATGCTCTCTGATATTCAGGAATACTGAACTTATAGTCATCGTCCAGCTTAAGATAGCTACCAATTTTTCTTAGATTTGGCTCAATACTTTTTGCCATTTATTTACCGCTCCCTCTACTTCAAGAATCCTTTTTCAAAAGCCTCTGGATACTGAATTTTCTTATGACCTTTTTTATTATATCACGTGAAAGTGAAAAAATCAACGCATCGACCAAGCAAATTTCGAGGCTGAAGTGAAAAGTTTATTTCCAGTCTGACGGGATCGAACTGGAAGTTAGTCTTACACTTAATTCCAATTTTGAAAAAATGGAAATAAGTCTTACAATTACCGATTAATCTGTAACCAATAAAATGGACACGCAGCCTTTAGTAAAGTAAGTACCGTTCGCGAAAAGATTACAGAAAAAATACGCATACTCCTAAGAATGCAGTAGGCAAACGAATCGGAACATGTTATAATTTGTTTAGGTCAAGTGGGAATGGTCTGGTACAGTATTTGGACTTACTGATCAATACGCTTAGAATTCTGCTTTGAGCCATCTAAATTCGGCTCCCGTTGAAAAACTGGGAGGCAGAAGTCCTCTTGAAACTGCGGAGTTCTTCTATCCCGACCTCTTTGAAAGGCTCCAAGCCTTCGGTATCAAAAAATTGAGAAAGATAAGGTCGTCTTGAAACCTTATCTCCTCAAATAAACAACTCTTTGCAGGCGACCGCCAGGCTAACAGAACATTGCCCGTCAACCGGAATTTAGTCATACTCCTTCAAAAAACAAGACTAAATCCCGCTTTTTCAACATGCTCTCATTTGTCCTTCGTTTGCACAAAAACGCTCTCTGCATGGATAAGTGTAACACATATTTCCACTTTTGTACAGCATTTTTGTGCCGTCTTGAATCTCTGTAAGACTTAATTCCGGTTTCCTGATGACGTGCTTCAGACTGGAAATAAACTTTTCACTTCAGCCCTGGAAAACTTCTTGGTTGCATTGCTTGTTTACACAAGCTTTACCACCAGCGTGATGCGGAAGGCCCCGTTGCGGATATCCGCGTAAACGTCGCCGCCCATCCGTGACATCAGTCGTTTGCAGATAAACAATCCCAGTCCGTTGCCCGGGGTACTGCCGGCATTGCTTCCGCGATGAAAACTATCGAAAATCAGCGGCAGCTCCTTTGTTTCGAGCGTACAGCCCGTGTTAGAAACGGTGATCAGCTCGCAACCGTCCATTCGGTCGAATTCCATGGAAATGCATCGACCGTCGCCGTACTTGATTGCGTTTTCCATCAGGTTTTGCAGGCATTCGCACAGTCGGTCCGGATCGCATGACAGCAGACAGTCCCGGTATTCCCCGATGGCAAGCTCGGCTCCCGACACGGAGAGCGAAGGCGCATATCTTGCCTGTATTTTCAAAATGACGGCGCTTAAAAACGCTTCGCCCTGCGTCACCTCGAAATCCAAAAAATCTTTGCCGGCGGCCGTGATGATTTCATCGATAGAATACTTGATCTCATCGGCGCGGACTTGGATACTCTCCAGTGCAGCGTGCCGCTTTTCCTCGTCCGTATATAAGCCTTTGGCGAGTGCCGACGCATTCATTTTGATGGCGGACAGAGGCGTTCTGATGTCATGTGAGAGGGAAAGGAGAAGGCGCTTTTTGTCGCGCTGCATCGTGATCTCCTTCTTTCGGCTGTCCTCGATGCTTTCGCGCAAGAGGTTGACGCCCCAAGTGAAAGAGCCGAAGTAGCGGCTTCTTTCCTCCGGAAGCTCAACGGCAAGGTTGCCCTTTGCAAGCTCCTGCGGAACGCTGCGCATCCGGTTGAACGGAAGAATGATGTGCCTGCGGATATAAAGAAGCAGACCGATCAGAATCAGAAAGCACAGGGCAAGCGTGCAGTTGACCGGAACAAGCGCACGCATTTCGTTATCGACGGCGTATTCCACGCGGTAAAGCGTTCCGTTTGCTTCCGTGATCAGGTAGTGCGCATCCGAATGAAACAGTGTTTCCTCCTCGGCAAAGACGCCCGTGAGATGCGGATAGTCGGACAGATCGTAGCGGCCCGTTTCTGCGATCGTATCCATAAGGCGCTTTGCCTCCACGCGGTAGATGCCGTCGTTGTATCGGTTCGTTCGGATCAGCAGAACATTCAAAAGCGCCGCCAGCAGCAGAAACACGGAGACGACGATGACACACAAGGTTCGGAATGCTTTCATACGAATCGATACCCCACGCCCCATACGGTCAGAAGGCGCTTGGCGTTTTTGGGATCGTCGCCGAGCTTCTGCCGAAGGCGATTGATGTGCACATGAAGCGTCTGCAGTTCCGAATCGCTGTCGCTGCCCCAGATTGTGTGGAACAGGTATTCCTTCTTCAGCGTCTTTCCCTGGTTCTCAATCAGCAGCGTCAGCAGGTCGAATTCCTTTGCTGGCAGATCCGCCGGCTTGCCATCGATAATCGCGGTCCGGTTTTCGAGATTCAGCGTCACGCCGTTCGCCGAAATGCAGCTTCTCTGATAGCGCCGCTTAAAGATTCCCTTAATCTTTGCGAGAAACACATCCACATCGAACGGCTTCTCAATATAGTCGTCCGCACCGAGTGTTAAGCCGCTTAGTTTATCCGCTTTGCCCGTCCGCGCGCTGATGATTAGAATCGGCATATCCGCATATTCGCGAAGTTTGGAACAAACCGCAAATCCACTGACGTCCGGCAGATTGACGTCAAGCACGACCAATCTCGCGCCGTATTTTTCATACAGCGCAACGGCACGCTCGCCGCTCGTCACGGCGGAAACGCAATAGTCCTCGGCGCGCAGGAAGTCCGTCATAAGCGCCGCAAGCTCCGAATCGTCTTCCACAATCAGAATGTCAACCATACCATCACCTCTGGTCTTTTTTTCATATACTCTGCGATAAAGCAAAAGAAGGCTTTGCATTTGGGGCGGACGTCCCTCTGTGAGGGTTTCCTGCCGTTTTACCAGCCCTGCTCCATCAGCCAGTTGTTCAGCGCGCGCTCGCGATCGCGCAGTTCCTTTTCAGTGCCGTCAAATTCGCCCATTTCCTTTTCTCCGACGATGCATCCGTCCATAAGGTATAGCACGCGGCTGCACTTTGCGGCGACCTTGGGATCGTGTGTGACACACATGATGGTGGTCCCCTCGTGATTCAGCGCGAGCAGCACGTCCATGACCTCGTCGGAATTGGCACGGTTGAGCGCACCGGTCGGCTCGTCGGCAAAGACCATTTTCGGCGCGTTGATGACGCTGCGGCAGATGCAGGCACGCTGTAACTGACCGCCCGACACCTCGTTGATGTCGTTGGCGCCTACGTCGTCGATGCCGAGTCGGCGCATCAGCGCTCTGCCGCGCGCTTCCATCTCTTTTCTGCTCTCGCGGCGCTTCTTGGACTTGACCGCAGGCAGAATGATGTTGTCGAGCAGCGAGAGATTTTTCATCATGTACATCTGCTGAAAGATGAAGCCCATTTCATCGAGCCGCAGCTTTGCCATTTCCCGGGCGGAGAGCGCCGTGGTGGATTTCCCGTTGAAGATGACCTCGCCGGAGGTAACGCGGTCCATGCCCGAAACGCAGTAGAGCAGCGTGCTCTTGCCGGAGCCGGACGGGCCCATGACGGCGACCATTTCGCCGTCCCGCACGGTCAGGTCGATGTTCTTCAAAACATTGATCTGTCTCTTGTTGACGATATATGTCTTGCAAAGTCCGTTTGTTTGTAAAACCGTATTCATGTTGGATTCCTCCCTGTTATTCGATGGAAGCGGCATTGTTTGCTTTGATTTTCCTGGTATAGAGCGATGTCAGAAAGGTTCCGGCCGCCGTTACGCCGAGCAGAATCGCAGGGCAGAGCACAAAGACTTCAACGGGATCGAAGTCGCAGGTGATGCTTGTCACGTCGCCTACGTTCGGCATGCCGCAAATCCATGACACGATCGCATTGCTGACCGGGATGCCGATCACCGCTGCAATCAGACAGGCGAGCAGCGCCGTCAGAACGAACCGAAGCGTGTGCTGCAGAATGATGGCACCATCGGAGATGCCCGACGCCTTCATGAAGGCGATTTCCGCTTTTTCTTTCGTGATAAGCGAACGCTCCATCAAGATTACGATCATCGCGGTGACAATCACCGTAAGCAGCATCATCAGCTGTTTGATCGCGTTGAGCGTATCGGAGATTCCGATTAACTGGGCGCTCACTTCCGAGGAGGTATAGACCTTATTGCTTTCCAGCAGCTCCTTGAGCGTTTCGATGTTGCTGCGGATCGTTTCCTCGTCGGGATTGCCGTCAAAGTGAATCTGCAGCCCCATACTTCCGGTGATCAGCTGATCCCGGAAATCAAAATCGCGATACAGGAAAGCGCCGCCATTGAAGGAATTGAACTCTCCCGTAACCATAAATTCGCATTGCCTGCTGCCGATCTGCGCGGTGATGCGGTCTCCGATCTGCGCGCCGAGGGCTTTCATCACGCTCTTCGTCAGCATGATCTCATCCTCTTTTTGCGGCGTGCTTCCCTTGTAGGCTTCGATGGCGCCTTCCGTATGTCCCTTGACGGCGTTGACACGGGTAGCCGTTTTCCGATCGCCGCGAAAGAGCTCGGCTTCCGCACTGATCGTGAGCGAGCAGGCGCCCGGGATTCCGTTTTCTTTCAGCAGCGTTTCCGTATCCGAGATGACATCCAGATAGCCGTCGCTTTTTGCAAATGCTTTTTCAAGTGTTTCGGCGTCCAGAACATGAACTTCACCGGAAGGAATGCCGACCAGGGGCAGGAGCTTTTCGCTTTTCAGCGTGACGGCTGCGCAGGACAGGACGATCATCAGCAGCACGCAGAGCGTGAACACAGCCGTGATGATCCCGAATTGCTTCGGAGAGGACAGAATGTCGTTTGCCGCAAGGAACACCGTGGAGGGGAGCCTGGAATGGCCCAGACGGAGAATGCTCTTCCTTCCGAACCGCTCGCCGGTCTGACCGTTTCGGACGGCGTCGATCGGCGAAAGCTTCCGTACTCTGCGCGTGCAGGTGTAACAGAACAACAGGATGATGACGACCACGGCAGCGGAGCTCAAAAGCCCGATAACCTTGCTGTTTGTGCTGGAAAGAACCATGTTTTTGACGGCGGTTTTCAACATCAGGTTTCCGAGCGGAATCGAGCAGAAAAACCCGATTGCGGCGCCGATTGCAGCGATCGCGAGATACTTGACAATATACAGTCTCCGAATGCTGCCGTTGTCGATGCCGACCGCCTTCATCACGCCGATCTCGCGGAACTCCTCGCTGATCGTGAACCCGATCGCAAAGTGCAGTACCACAAACGCCGTAATCATCAGAAGGATGCTGATCGCCATCATGATGTAGGCGGTGATCATATCATAAATGAAATTGGCTCGGTAATCGTTTTTTGTCAAGACCGATATTTTTTCATGACTGTCCGCGTAGGAAATCAGCTCTGCGGGATCCGCGGTTCTCACGTAGTAGTTTTTGTCCGTCAGTTTGTCATAGAGATGAAGCATCGGCTCACGGTCCAGCGTATCGTAATCGGCGGAAGGAATGAGTAGCCGGGGAGGCGCAAAACTGATGTCGGAATTGAACAGAGCGCCCTTAAAGAGTCCCAGGTATTTCAGCGTAAGCTTTGTATCGCCGACTTCGAGCGTGACCTCGTCGCCTTCCCGGATATCGGTGTCGTTTGTAAAGGGTGACGTTGCGTAGAAGCAGCCCGCGGGAACCTGTTCGATGACGCGGTTTTCTTCATCGAAGCAGCGGAACGGCAGGTCCTTCTCGGGGTAAATGTACGCGGGGTTGATGAAGTTGTCGAGCGCTTTGCCTTGAAAACGGAAATACTTTGAGCCGAATACGCAGAGATGCGTATCTTCCTGCACCTCGCGGACAGAGGGAAGCGCACGGATCTCAGTCAGCGCATCGGTCTCCCCCTTGATATATACGACAGCGTCAGGAACCTGCGCCAGATCAAAATAGGAATCGATGCCGCGCGTTACGGCGGCGACGTTGTTTGCGCTTGCCGCCGCAAACATGGAACACATGATGATGAACAGCAGAGTGATGCAGTTCAACACTCTTTTTCGGGTCAGGTCTTTTTTCAGAACGCGCCATATCATATCCGTTACCTCTTTTTGTACACGCGGTTTATTTTACGGCATCATTAAAGCACATCAATTCTTAACAAGTCTTTAACTTTGCTCCGCACCGCAAAAAACGGGAGAACCGGCTTTCGGATCTTGCTGAGTAATTCGGGGCCTGAAAATGAATTGACGGGGCTGTTGCACTAAGCCCCATGTTCGCATATTCGCTCAGTCCATCAGACGATGCTTGATATATTCCTCAATGCCGCCGCTTAGGACAAGCTCGGCATATTCCAGCGGCTTGTTGTAGATAAGCCAGTCCAATTCGCCGCGCTGGAGCATGGAGGCGTCCAGTTCATTCTCGACAGCGGTGCAGTCAACCGAGATCATCGAACCGTCGTCATATTTAAGTTCCACACAGACGGTATCTATGTTGAACTCGCAGGAAAGTAGTTTTTTCATAGTCAAAGATTCCTTTCGAAAATTTTAGTTTTGTATCAGCTATAACATACATAAATGGAGGCAAATGTTCATGACTATACCATCACGAACACCCCCGTTTCGGTTTCCGTGGGCCTCGCGGTTTGGATTCCGGACGCTTGACCACGCCGTTGCGGAAATGGGTATCCTCAAATCTCTCGAAATAAACAAATAATCCGAACCCATATCCAACTAAGAAGACTTGGTTCGGATTATATTGGTTTGGTGCCGGTGGTGGGACTCGAACCCACACGGTATTGCTACCAACGGATTTTGAGTCCGTCACGTCTGCCAATTCCATCACACCGGCGATTGTTTCGTCATTATACCACACTTAATCCATGAAAGCAATCATTTTTCTTAATCAGAATCATATATAATACACATTTCTCCATCGTTGTACATAGATTAAAGAAGGGATAGATTCCCAATATCTCAATATTTCACAAGGAGGACAAGATGGCTGCATTTACAAACCAAGCCATGCTTTCATATAACGGCATAACGACCGTATCAAACACCGTTACAGGCGAGATAATAGGTGCGCTTAGCATTAACAAAGCCCCGCTTGCGGATAATTATTCCGTTGATGAAAGCATAACCTACTCAATAAGCCTTATCAACTCCGGTGAGGCTGCCATAGAGAGCCTTACGATTACCGACAATCTGGGTGCTTACGAAACGCCCGGCGGAGCTTCCGTTATTCCCCTTACATACAAGGAGGGTTCAGCATCCCTTTTCATAAACGGCGTTATCCAGCCGACTCCCAGCATCGTAACGACATCGCCGCTGGAATTCGGCAACATTTCCCTTCCCGGAGGGAGCAACGCGGTTCTGATCTATACGACCATTGTAAACTCGTTTGCTCCTCTTGCCGCAGGCTCAAGCATCTCAAGCACCGTTGATGCATCGAGTCCGTCCATATCAAATCCCCTTTCGGATACGGCTGTGCTGCATGTTTCCGACACGCCTGAGCTTTCCATTACGAAGGCGATAAGTCCTGCCAAGGTCATTGAAAACGGCACTCTGACGTATACATTCGTAATCGAGAACACGGGCAACGCTGACGCGGATGCCACTTATGATCTTGTGCTGACCGATACGTTCTCCCCCGTTCTATCCGGTATAACAGTTCAGCTTGACGGGGCTGCCCTCGCCGCTCCCACGGAGTATTCGTTCGACGAGCTTACAGGCGAATTCGCAACCGTTGCCGGCGTCGTCACGGTTCCTGCGGCAAGCTTTGAACAGAATCCCGACGGCTCAACCTCCATAATCCCCGGCAGCGTGACGCTGACCGTTTCAGGTACTGTGCGATAGTTTTATCGGGCAGTAATGTCAAATCACTTGCGCATATAAGCTCCTTCCTTTATAATATAGGCAAGGCGAATCCCTGCCGCGTATCAGGTATTCGTCAATATATAAGGGGGTACGATTATGCGCAAGCCTGATGTTATGGTGCGTTTTTATGACAATGCTGAGGATTCCGCCCTTAAGTTCGCGGTAATAATCGCAAAGCACCGCGGCAAATGGGTATTCTGCAAGCATAAGCAACGCGAAACATGGGAGCTGCCCGGCGGACACAGGGAGTTTGGGGAGTCCATAGACATTACCGCCCGTCGGGAGCTGTATGAGGAAACAGGGGCTTTGGAGTTTACCATACAGCCCCTGTTCGTGTACTCCGTTACCGCACCGGACAAGTTCGACGGCAGAGAGGTTTTCGGTATGGTATTCTTTGCCGATATCGAAGTATTCGAGCCCGAACTTCACAGCGAAATAGAGCGCATAATCATCACCGATGAGCTTCCCGCACTTTGGACATATCCGGATATTCAGCCATATCTGTTGGAGGAATACCGGAGCAGAAAGGTATAGTATGGAACGAAGCAGTTTAACCCATCCGTTTCCGCCGGTATATGACGGCAACTCAACAATACTGATACTCGGCTCATTCCCGTCGGTCGCGTCGCGGGAGGTCATGTTCTATTACGGACATCGGCGCAACCGCTTTTGGCGTATCATGGAGCGGCTTTACGGCTGTGAAGTACCCGATGACACGGAAGGGCGGCGAGCATTCTTGCTTGCGCATGGAATCGCGCTCTGGGACTGCATAGCTTCATGCACCATAGAGGGCTCATCGGACTCAAGCATAAGGGATGTTGTGCCGAATAAAATATCGGAGCTTCTCTCGAAGGCTCCGATAAAAAATATTTACTGCAACGGGAAAACCTCCCACGCCTGTTATGAAAGGTACATATACCCTCAAACGGGCATTCACGCCATTGCGCTCCCCTCGACAAGTCCTGCAAACGCCGCCATGGGGCTTGACGCGCTTGAGGAGAGCTGGCGCATAATACTGTTATAGGCCCTTTATGCCGAGTGCGTCCTCTATTGTGCAGGGGACGTCCATGTCCTTCCACTTTTGCGAAAGGGTTTCAAGGCTGTATTTGAGCATCGAACAAGCGACCTGCTGCGCTATATCTCTCATGCGCTCATCCCCATCAAAGCTGCCGAAAACTACTTCATCTCCCGGAGCATAGCTGTCAAACATCAATCTGGTATTTCCATGCGCCGTAAGTCCGCCCGCCGTGAGTTGCCGTGCTGTTAAAAACGTCGTATGGGAATGTCCGTTCTCTCCGTTATCTATCGAGCATTGGAATGAAAGAAGCCCGTAACGCTTGTTTCCTCTTTCAAAATCAAGATTCGTTTCATAGAACATATTCACCGCGTTGTCATATATGTCGCAGCAGACGGTTATTATTCCGTCCTCCGGGAAATAGACAAGCTCGACATATTTGCAGACGGTCATGCCTTCATCATCGGGAGTTTCTTCGTAGCTCACCTTATAGAACACACAGCGGCTCTCGTCATCAAGCTCGCCCTCTCTCAGTATGCGGTCAGCAAGCAGGTCAAAATCATACTTGTATACAAAGACCTCCAGCATCGCGCTTTTTTCCGCTGTTCTGACGGTTATGTCGGCTCTGCCCGCCGAAACCGCTGTGACAATTCCGTTTTCATCAACAGTTACAACGGATTTATCCGAGCTTTCCCACTCAAAAGGCGCACACATGGCGTCATCGGGAGTCACTATGGGCGAAAGCTCAACCGATTCGCCCTCGACAAGCTCTATCTCCATATCCGAAAAGCTTAATGCCTCCGGCTTTTTATATGCCGTAACCTCTACGTTTCCCTTTACTCCGTTATTCAGCTCCGCCGTTATAACCGCGCTGCCGCTTCCTACAAACTCTATGCGTCCTATATCATCCACAACTGCGACTGCTTCATCGGACGAACTCCATGAGATATGCGGGATGCCCTCCATTTCAGGATAAAGCTCTGTCTTTACCCTGACTATATCACCCACATAATAGAGCTTATCCTCTATTGAAAGATCAACCTCCGCCGTCTTTGCCCCGGACAGCGCCATGGATTTATCCATATTGGAAACGGTAAGCGCGCCAAAAGCAAACAGCAATGCACAGGCAAGCAAAAGACAGCCAATACCCAACAGCAACGCCTTAAAGCATCCCCTGTGGCGGCGTTTCCCCCTTGCCGCCTGAGCGGCACAGTAGGGACAGTAGATCATTCCTTCGGCAAGCGATATCTCGCGCCCGCATTCCGGGCATTTAATCATATGTATAATTCCTCCAAATATAATTTACGTTTATTTTATCATGCTCTCCCCAATGTGTTCGGTATGTCTGAACAAGGCGGCAAGCTGCTTGGATACGGTTATGTATTCATCGCAAAGATCAAATCCATAGTTACTTACAAGCCCCTCAAGGTCGATCCATCTGTCCATTGGATATACATTGAACAGTAAACTTCCCGGCATTCCGTATTCCGTCGTTTCATCACTCATACAACAGAACATTGCATACCTTTCGCCAACTATCAGCGGATATTCATCAGGCCAAAGTGAAAGTATATAATCAACCCCTTCCTTCGGCAGCACTTGGAAAAAGCCATACTCATTGTGCATAAGTGCCTCAAGTTCTTCATTGCTCGCTATTGTCGTATTATGGTGTTCGGAGAAAAAGTCATTTCTATCCTCTTTTTTTTCAAAACAAATATTTGAATCCTCTCTCAGCATCAATACATCTCCGGGCTTAACTCCGGCGGAATTGAACTCATCCTTCACCTCAAGAACAAGTGCCTCAACTGTAGTCCATCCGTCAAAAAAATCATCTTCTTCCCAACCAAAATAATATTTAATTGAGAGTACTCTTGCGACAACAAAAGCGATAGACGGAGAGAACCCATAAGCATCTTTCAAACTATAAGGTTCTATACCATCAACTATCCTAGGAACCTTGTTTTTAATATTAATGACATCCTCATATTTGAACTGCTCCTCCGGTGGCTGCAAAGTCGGCTCCTGCGTCGGTTCCTGTGTCGGTTGCTCTGTCGGCTCCGGCGTCGGTTGCTCGGTAAGCTGCTGTGTTGGAATCGCGGCGTTTTTATTATCGTTTGTTTCACGGTTTACGCAGCCCGAAACGGCAAGAGCCATCGCCGCAAGCAACAACAAAAGCCTTCTCACTTTTACGCTCCTTTCCCATACTCTGCATTTGCTCTAATACTACCTGAACAACACGGAAATCTGCTCGGCTACCGCTATCCGATCCACGGCGTACTCAAGCTTGTATCTCTCTGCGATATTTATAAGGTTCATATCCCTTTTAACCGGGCATATATATGAGCCGTACCAATATGGCTTGCCATCTTCATTCAGTTTATTTCCGCCGAATGCGCAGAGCATCGTATAGCTTTCTCCCACTTTAAAAGGAAATTCATCTTCAGCAATATGGTACACATATTCCTTATCCTTTTCCGGGACTATCCGGAAGAAGCCTTCTTCCCTCTCCTTAAGCTCCATAAACGCAGCATCTCCGCTTATCGTTGTATTATACTTCTTCGAAAAGAAAGCATATAAGTCCTTACGCTCGCTGAAAACGATATAGCTTGATTGATATATCTGCACAATATCGCCCGGCTTTGCATTAGCGGTATTATACTCATCCAATACGGAGTTGATGCGTGCCTCAACAATGGTATAGCCGGTTCCAGTACGACTATAATCCCAACCGTAGTAAAACTTAACAGAAAGTATATCGAGTGATGCAACAACCGCGTCGGTATAATCTTCAAAAGCATCCTGTAAAGTCCAATAATAATCAATGCGATACCTCGGATTACCATATACACGCGGCAAATCAAGCAGTTCCTCATAGGTAAGCTCGGAATCGTCTTGCGCTGGCTGCTCGGTCGGTGCAAGCGTTGGTTGCTCAGTTGGCGCAAGCGTCGGCTGAATGGTAAGCTGCTGTGTTGGGATAGCCGCGCTTTTATTATTATCGGGTTCACGGTTTACGCAGCCAGAAGCGGCAAGAACGATCGCCGCAAGCAGCAACAAAAGCCTTCTCACATTTACGCTCCCTTCTCAGTCAACTATTTTATCATGCTCTCCCCAATGTGTTCGGTATGTCTGAACAAGGCGGCAAGCTGTTCGGATACGGTTATGTATTCATCGCAAATTTCAAATTCATAATCCCTTACAAGCCCCTCAAGGTCGATCCATCTGTCCATTGGATATACATAAAACAGGAAGCTTTGCGGCATTCCGTATTCCGTCGTTTCATCACTCATACAACAGAACATTGCATACCTTTCGCCAACTATCAGCGGATATTCATCAGGCCAAAGTGAAAGCCTATAATCAATACCTTCCTTCGGCAGCACTTGGAAAAAGCCCCCAACCTCATTCGTAAGTGCCTCAAACTCTTCATAGTTCGCTATTGTCGTATTATGGTGTTCAGAGAAAAAGGCATATCTATCCTCTGCTTTTTCAAAGCAAATCTTTGAATCCTCTCTCAGCATCAATACATCTCCGGGCTTAACTCCGGCGGAATTGAACTCATCCTTCACCTCAAGAACAAGTGCCTCGACGGTCATCCACCCGTACACGCTGCAGTCCTTCTCCCAGCCATAATAGGATTTAATCGAAAGCACCTTTGCAACAACAAAAGCAGTCTTTTTCGAAAACGCTTCATAAGCCAATTTTAAGCGGTTTGTAAAATATGTATCCGCTATTACCGGAGCTTTTTTAAAACTCAGAACATCCTCATATCTGAACTGCTCCTCCGGTGGCTGCAAAGTCGGCTCCTGCGTCGGTTCCTGTGTCGGTTGCTCTGTCGGCTCCGGCATCGGTTGTTCGGTAAGCTGCTGTGTTGGAATTGATGCGCTCATTTGGTCATCGTTTTTTATTTCAAAACAACCCAAAGCACAGAAAAGGAGCATTGCCGCAAGCACTCCCAAAAGTACCCTGACAAGCCGCTTTTTTCTCAGGTGATTTGGGTATTCCATTGAATAGATATCCCTCATTACTGTTTTGCAAGCTCAATAATCATCTCAACGCATTTCTCAATGCCTATCTTCTCGCTGTTAAGGCACAGGTCATAGTTCCTTGCATCGCCCCATGTTTCGCCCGTGAAATGCTTATAATTGATGGCGCGTTTGGAATCCTTTTCCTTGAGCCTGTCCTCAGGCTTTTTCTCGCTCTCACCGTAGAGCCTGACTATTCGCTCCGCTCTCGCCTCCATTGGCGCATGGATATACACATTAAGCACGTCATTGCGATCCTTGAGTATGTAGTCCGCACAGCGTCCGACTATGACGCAGGGCTCCTTCTCCACTATCTCCAGTATGGCGTTGCGCTGAACCACCCACAGATAGTCATACGCGCTCATGCCGCCCATCACACGGGGAGCCCCGATATAGCTTGAAGCCAACGAGAATATGCTCCTGCCCGGAGCGTATTCGCCGTTTTCCTCTATGTATTCCGAGGAAAACCCTGTTTTCTCAGCTACCTTCTTTATAAGCTCCTTATCATAATAGGCTATGCCAAGCCTCTCCGCGACTGCCTTTGCTATGGTTCTGCCGCCGCTGCCAAACTGCCTGCTGACGGTTATTATTCGCTTACTCATTGTCATAACCTCCCGGATATTTATTCTTTGTTTTTTTAATTATATACTTTTTCCATTTAAATGTCAAGCGTTACATTCGCAACAAACAGCACCGCAGGACGTGACAATATGTATTTTCCGCCCCTCAGCCTCGCAAACGAGAACACAGCGAGCTTTGTCCCTTCGCCGCTGTCGGCATCCTCGATGAAAAGCTCCTCCGGCGCAAACACGAAGGCATACTCATACCCCGACACATCGACGTTCCCATCCGCTATGAACATTCTGCCCTCGGCATCCTTGAGCATCAGATTCAGGTCGCGTCCCGAACCGCGGCAGGTTACATCGTCATCACCCGAAAACTCAAGCACCTCGCCGCGAGCAAGCTTCATATCCGCATTGTTCACGGTAAGCTCAAAGCCCGCGCAGAGAGGCGTGAGGAATCGTCGAACGCCCTCAAGCCGCGTGAATACGGACTCCTCGATATCAACCGTCGCTGTGCTTATCCTGACGCGGAACCGCCTCTCGGCATACGATCCGCCCTCGTCTATGTATAGCTGCGTCGTGGTTCCTCCGCTCCATTCGCTCGTCACAAATTCGGATTCATCAAATCTTCTTATACTGCTCATCGCGCCGCCCCTCCTTCAAAGCTTTTATGCCGCTATTTTACATCCTATGACGCTTTTTGTAAACAGCGGAGGATTCTTGTTTAAAACATTTATATAAGCTTTTTTCGGCTAACAGTATTGACCCTTCCCTGAAAATATTGTATAATGTCTTTAATTCCTTGAAAGGTAGGGTATTTTATATGAAAACAAAAGCTATATGTCTTATGGTATCATTATCAATGCTGTCCGCGTTTTGGGGATGCCAAAAGGACAAAAGCATTGAGGCTCGCGTACTTGAGGGCGAGAAGGTGCGTGTCGATGTGGATACACTTATTGAGAGCGGTCTTGAAATTGATATTGACGGCGACGGTGTAAAGAACAAGCTCACGGCTGAAAAAAACGAGTATTTCGGTGAATCCTATTCAATATTCATCGACGGAGAGGATATGTATTATCGTGTCAGCAATAATACCGAGGCATGGTTCGTGAATCTATTCGATAAAAGGATCGACATCGCAAGCATGGGAACCGAGTCACTGTCCTACCGTGACGTCACTCTCGTACCCGAAGACGATGTAGAGCCCAAAGGTTTCGAGCTTTCGAACGCGATAGTTGTATCGGGTTTATCCGCGCCTACTGATTACTGGAGATTTTTAGGCCGCGATATGGTTTTATTCTCCGATTCCGTGGACGATTTAAAGCATTGTGATTCAGTAGAGGATTACATTGACAACGGTGCTGTATTCGAGCTTAACTTCCTCGGCATTGGAAGCACAGACGCTGATACCGTGATGACTGTAAATATCGACATCGACCGTGACGGGACGGCGGAAAAAATAACCTTAACACCCGGCACCATCACATTCTATGAGGACGAGAACCATACGAAGCCCATAGAAACGATAAAATATGATGATGAAATATTTGAAGAAGCAGCGGCCGACGGAAGGTATTTTACGTTCGACGATGCGACGCATATTGCAATAAACGGGAAGGAACCCGACAGCAGCGTATATATCCCATACGGGCGCACTCTGATATTGACAAAGGACGGAGAGGGTAAAATAAAAATCGTCATGCCCGACGCGATCGGATGCCTGATAATCGGCTGGGAAAGCGGCGAGATAACCTCAAGGGTCGTCTGCGGCACAGAGGGGCTTGACGCATAATCTGTATATTGTTTTAACGAGGCGTATCCCGAGCGGAAATGCCTCGTTTTTTTCGTCGGTAAAATATACTGTGCATACGGGCATTTTTGCTCTTGTAAGCTCCGCCGTATTATGGTATAATGCGTCGTCAACACCATACTTACCCCTTACATAAAAGGGGTCAACAGACCACAAGGAGGTGAAAATTGTGAATAAGTATGAAAATCTGTACGTCATCAATGCTGAGCTGACCGAGGAGGAGATCAAATCCGTAATCGAGAAGTTCGCAAAGGTCATCACCGATAACGGCGGTGAAATCGAGCAGATCGACGAGTGGGGCAAGCGCCGTCTTGCATACCCCATCAACTACAAGACCGAGGGTTACTATGTACTGGTACTCTTCGAGTCCGAGGGTGAGGTTCCCGCCGAGCTGCAGCGTAACCTTAAGAATGACGAGCGCATCATGCGTTATATAGTCGAGCGCAGGTAAGCTTTCAATATCCTTTGGATATACGTCTTTTAGAAAGGAACCGTAATGAACAAACTTACAATAATCGGTAATCTCACGGCTGATCCCGAACTTCGCACTATACCTTCGGGAATAAGCGTCTGCACATTCACCGTCGCGGTAAACCGCCGCTATTCGTCAAACAAGGATGAGCGCCAGACCGACTTCTTCAGAGTCGCCGCCTGGAGGCAGCTTGGCGAAAACTGCAGCCGTTATCTTGCCAAGGGCAAGAAGGTCTGCGTTATAGGCGAGGTTTCCGCCCGCGCATACGAGGGCAAGGATGGCTCCATGCGCGCTTCCC
Source organism: uncultured Eubacteriales bacterium (assembly GCA_902787375.1). GTDB lineage: Bacteria > Bacillota > Clostridia > Christensenellales > CAG-138 > UBA3857. The sequence continues at coordinate 80,205 of CADAGD010000004.1, read as the reverse complement.
TTGAGGTGACAGCGGATGAGGTTGAGTTCCTCAGCCCCCGTGAGTCGTCAGGTTATGGTCAGCAGGGTGGCTATCCCCAGAGCCAGCAGGGTACTCCCACAGGCTACGGCGAGCGTCGTCAGGGCTCCGGTTGGAACGATACCCCCTCCAACGATAATATGACCGGTACTGCCTTCGGTGATATTTCCGGCGGCTTTACCGAAATAACCGATTCCGATTTGCCATTCTGATTTTGTGAAAGGAGATACTGTCATGGAAGATCGTAAAATGAAGCCCCGTCCCAAGAAGAGCAGGCGCAAGGTTTGCCAGTTTTGCGTGGATAAGGTTGAGCATATTGATTATAAGGATACTGCGCGTCTGCGCAAATTCATCACCGAGCGCGGCAAAATAATGCCCCGTCGTATGAGCGGCGTCTGCGCCGAGCATCAGAGGACACTTGCAAAGGCCATCAAGACCGCTCGTCAGGTTGCTCTTCTGCCCTACGTTGCCGAGTAATTACGGCAGCTTTTAACCCCGAATAATATGATGTTGACTTGCAAAGCTCGCTTCCAACAGGCGGGCTTTTGTTATTCGCAAGGCTTTTGCCTGTTGACCTTTTCGCGGTTTAATACTATAATTACAGCAACAAAAATCACGGAGAACACCAATGACAGAGCTTCCCGAAAAATTCACATCGCGCATGAGGACGCTTCTGGGCGGCGAATATGACGCATTCATAAGCTGCTATAACAATCCCCCCGTTCGCGGTCTGCGCGTCAACACGCTTCGCATCGACGCCGAAAGCTTTTTTGACATAAGTCCGTGGAGACTTGAGCCGACGCACATACTCGACGAGGGTTTTATCGTTCACGGCGCGGACAATGTCGGACGGCATCCATATCATGTCGCAGGACTGTTTTACATGCAGGAGCCTTCCGCTATGAGCGCGGTCGCGGCAAGCCCCGCGGACGGCTCCGGGCTGCGCGTACTCGATCTATGCGCCGCTCCGGGCGGAAAGACGGGCGGCGTTGCAGCCAAGATGCGCGGTCGGGGCATTCTTGTTGCCAACGAGATAGTTCCAAAGCGCGCGCGTCTGCTGGCTCAGAACATGGAACGTCTTGGCGTCACCAATGCTTCCGTCATAAACGCGCATCCCGAAGCCATCGCATCGGCTCTCCCCCGCTTCTTTGACATCGTCATGGTTGACGCTCCATGCTCAGGCGAGGGCATGTTTCGCAAGGACGTCGGTGCCATTGCCGAATGGTCGCCTGAGCATGTCAAAGCCTGCGCCGAAAGGCAGAGCTTGATACTTGAAAGCGCGGCGGAATGCGTGCGCGGCGGCGGATGTATCGTCTATTCCACCTGCACATTCTCCGAGGAGGAGAACGAGAGTGTGATAGAAAGCTTTTTGAGCCGTCACGATGATTTTTCGGTCGAGTTCTCGGAGCGTCTGTATCCTCACACCTCCTGCGGAGAAGGGCATTTTGTCTGCCGCATGAGGCGGGACGGAAATTCCTTTGAAGCCCGTGCAGGCATACCGCCCCTTAAAGATAAAGCGACACTCCGGCTCCTTGACGACTTCATGTCGGACATGCTCGAAAATGGGCTTCCCGACGGAATAATACACATGGCAGGCGGCAAAATCAGGCTCATACCGCACGACATGCCCGCCGAGGTATTGAAGCTCCACCCCGTCACCTGCGGAATCGAGCTTGGGGAGCCTCGCAAAGGACGCTTTGAACCGTCGCATACTTTCTTCATGGCGGCATTGGAAGGATTCAGCCGCGAGGTGGGATTCCCTTCCGATTCGTCGGAGCTTTTCAGATTTCTTTCCGGCAACACCGTTCCCTGCCCGAACGAGCTTCGCGGTTACTGCCGTGTTACTGTGAACACCGAACACGGTGCGTTTCCCATAGGCTTTGGAAAAGCTGTTGACGGTACGCTGAAAAACCATATTCCCAAAGGGCTTTATATCAATTAAGAGCAGTATATGAAAACATCAAGAGAATCCGTAAACGAGCTTGGCATTTCCCCCAACAAGGCCTTGGGGCAGAATTTCCTGATTGACGAAAGCGCAATCGAAAGTATAGTTTCCTCCGCGACGGCTCCCTTGCTTCCCATTATCGAGATAGGGCCGGGGCTTGGCGCACTCACGCTCCCGCTTGCAGAATCAGGGCTTCCGCTCGCCGCAATAGAGCTTGACAGCAACCTCTGTTCCGTACTTGAAGGGCAGCTTCCCAAAAACGCCAAGGTCATAAATGTCGATTTTATGAAGGCCGATCTTTCCGCCATCCATCGGGAGCTTGGCGGCGGGGAGCTTTCCGTTGTAGGCAATCTGCCCTACTATATCACAAGTCCCATATGTATGCGGCTTGTCACCTCAGCCCTTCCCATCCGCAGTATGACGCTTATGATGCAGAAGGAGGCGGCGGACAGATTCACGGCTCAGCCCAAGGACAAGAACTATGTGCCGCTCGCAATACTTGCCCGCCTGCGCTTTGACATCACTTCCTTATTAGACCTCTCCCCCGCGTCTTATTATCCGCAGCCGGATGTAGCCTCCCGCGTTCTCCGATTTGAAAGCAGAGGATTTCAGCTTCCGTCAAACCTGCCGCGACTTTTGAAATGCGCGTTCGCCATGCGCAGGAAGACGCTCGTCAATAACCTCTCCGCTATGGGACTTGACAGAAAAACCTCCGCGTCACTCCTTGAAAAATCGGATATTCCTCCTTCCGCAAGAGCGGAGGAGCTTTCCCCGGAGCAGTTTGTATCTCTCGCTCAAGTCTTAGAGCTTGAAAACTCAGATTGACGTGATATAGGTAAACGCCGATTAACTCAGCAACGCAATGAGGGTGTTGAATTTGCGACCAAAGAGAGCCGTGTGGGCGTGTAGTGTTAAGAAACGATGTTAGTTAATCGTTATCTGCATATGTCTTGAGTGGAATTTAATATATTTTTCGGTTTTCTCTTTACATAATCCGTCGAAAGTGGTATCCTTATGAAAGGTATTACCATTGTATTAATAATACGCATTGAGCGGCGCAGCCCTCCGGAGGCGAATTGGACGAGCTTGATAAAAACCTTAATATAGAAGCAACTGCGGCTCCCAATGTACAAAGCATTCAGGAGCGGCTTTTGTATGAAATGCGCTTCGGGTGTTATAAGAACGCCGCCAAGCTTCCATGCGAATCGCTTCTTGCTAAGGCGCTTAATATAAGCCGCACTCAACTGCGCGACACGCTTGCCGAGCTGTATCATGATGGAGTCATAAGCCGCCGCCAAGGGGTTGGCACGATTATAAATCGCCATGTGCTTTATCTTTCGACGCGAATGGACATCGACATGGGCTATGAGGATATGATACAAAAATCCGGACGAGAGCCGAAAATGCTTCTCATCAGGTCGGGCATACTGCGCTCGGCTCAGGCGTCCGAAAAGATGGGAACCGGCAGACTGGACGAGCTTCTCTACGTTTCGCGCATCATAACGGCGAACGGCAAGCCCGCCGTCTACTGTGAGGAGCATATCCCCAAGCGGCTCATACGGCGCGGCGGATATACGGACGCCGATCTCGAAAAGCCGATACGCCACTTTCTCGGCGTATTCTGCGGGCTTGAGCCGTGTACTGACGTGCGTGAGGTGCACGCTGTCAGCGCGTCGGGTAATATCGCAAAGAGTCTTTCCGTTCCCGACGGAACTCCGTTACTCCAACTGGATGAAGTCGATTACGATTTTGACGGAAAGCCCATAATGTATTCACGCCAATTCTGCGTTGAAGGCACCGTAGCGCATCACGTCGTAAGACGTAAGATATAAAAAACCTGAAAGGAGCAGCTTCAAAATGCCGTTTATCTATGACGAACCCTCCCATACGTTTGGGGAATATCTGCTGATACCCAATTACACCTCTGAGGAATGTACCCCACAGAACACAAGTCTAAAGACTCCCCTCGTCAAATTCAGGAAGGGCGAGGATGCTCCTATATCCCTCAACATACCTCTTGTATCGGCTATAATGCAGTCCGTTTCCAACGATACCCTTGCCGTCGCGCTTGCGCGTGAGGGCGGAGTCTCATTCATATACGGCTCCCAGAGTATCGAAAAGCAGGCCGATATGGTCAAGAAGGTCAAGGCTTACAAGGCGGGCTTCTCAATAAGCGACTCCTGCGTAACACCCGACCAGACCGTTGAGGATCTCATTGCTCTGAAGGAAAAGACCGGTCATTCCACGGTCGCCGTAACCCATGACGGCTCGGCTACCGGCAAGCTCCTGGGCGTTGTCACAAGCCGTGACTATCGCATCAGCCGCATATCCCATGATGCGAAGGTCAAAAGCTTCATGACTCCCATCGAGCGTCTTGTCACCGCGAAGGAAGGCGTTTCGCTCAAGGAAGCCAATGACATTATCTGGGATCACAAGCTCAACTCGCTTCCCATAATCGACGACGACGGCAATCTTGTTGCCTTTGTCTTCCGCAAGGATTACGATGTTCATAAGGAAAACCCCATGGAGCTGCTCGACGGCAACAAGCGTTATGTTGTCGGCGCGGGCATCAACTCCCGCGATTACGCCGAGCGTGTTCCCGCACTTGTTGACGCCGGTGTTGACGTGCTATGTATAGACTCCTCCGAGGGCTATACAGCATGGCAGGCAAAAACCCTTGCCTTTATCCGTGAAAAATACGGCGATAAGGTCAAGTGCGGCGCGGGCAACGTCGTTGACCGTGACTCCATCTGCATAACCCGCGAAACAAAGGGTATCGGACGCGGTCAGGCAACCGCCGTCATGGAAGTCGCCAAAGCCCGTGACGAATACTTTGAAAAGACCGGCATTTACGTTCCCATCTGCGCCGACGGCGGAATCGTAATGGACTACCATATAACCCTCGCGCTTGCGATGGGGGCCGATTTCTGTATGCTCGGACGCTACTTCGCAAGATTTGACGAGTCCCCCACAAACAAGGTCATGGTCGGCGGAACCTACATGAAGGAATACTGGGGCGAGGGCTCCGCTCGCGCCCGCAACTGGCAGCGTTACGATATGGGCGGCGGTTCAAAGCTCAGCTTCGAGGAAGGCGTCGATTCTTATGTTCCCTATGCCGGTTCACTTCATGACAATATAATCGTGACACTCGCCAAGGTTCGTTCCACAATGTGCAACTGCGGCTCGCTCACGATAGAACAGCTCAGGAATACCGCAAGGCTCACCCTTGTTTCCCCGACCTCCATTGTCGAGGGCGGCGCACATGACGTCGTACTCAAGGAACAGAAGGCTTTCGGTATAAAGAAATAAACTCCTCAGCACTCTCAGAGCTTTGCTGAGTTAATCACTACCTAATACCATGTTTACAGACGCCATGAGCCTGCTCGTGGCGTCCTGTTTTTTGCGCTTTCGTGTTTTTTGCTCCGCATCAAGCTTTACATTTCCGACTCGACCTGTTATAATATAATTGGTATAAAGTACCCACTTTTTATGCCGCCCATGCTTTTACGGCAGAGGCTTTAAGTGCTGTGTCAGCAGGCATAATCTGTGATTTTAAGCTGTGAGGTCGATCATGAATCATTTATATAAAAGCATAATATCCTTTGTTCTGGCGTTTGCCACCCTGCTTCCAATATGCGGCTGCAACCGCAAAAAAATGGAATATCTCAATACTGACTGCTATGTACAGTTTATGAAATCCATTTCCGAGCTTGATTATGAGAGCGCGTTTTCACAGCTTTCATCCAAATGCACAACAATGCCCGCTGATAACTTAGGCGTCAGCGAGCTTGACAATACCTCCGCTCAGGCTCCCACGGAAAGTCCCGCTCAGTTCATAACACGGACTGACTTTGTTAAGAAATACTATTCGATATTCAGCGGGCTTGGCATAAGCTCCGTTGAATACAGCAATGTAGTCGTTACACCCGTCAACAGCGAGCGCAAAACGGTTTATTATACCGCCAACTACACCACCTCTGAATACGGTGTGCTTTCCAACAGCTACGAAATGAATCTCATTGTTGAGGACGGGAGCTGGTATGTTGATTGGGATCCCTCTCTCATATTCCCCGACATGACTTGGGGCAGCACGGTGAGAATCGTTCCGATAGCCGCAAAGCGCGGAGACATACTCGCGGACGGTAAGCTTCTTGCACGCACCATCGACCTGAACGCCATTGTCGCGGATGTTGAAAAGATAGACGATCTCGGCGATTTCTCAACAGAAATCGGCAATCTTATTTCAAAGAATCCGCTTGATATTATCGAAGCCATCACCAAGTCGGAAAGCAAGTCGGTAATAATAGCTCAGCTCAACGAGATAGAACTTACCCCCGATATACATGAAGCCCTTGACAATATCGACGGCATAACCATACTCGGAAACTACGGGACATACAGATACTATCCCGAAAACGAACTGTTGGCACATACGATAGGTTATGTCGGTTATGTCGGGGAGGACGAGCTTCCCACTCTCAATCAGGGGCGCACCGAGGCCGACGGTCTTTACACCACCCACTCCATAGTCGGAAGATCCGGTATTGAACGCTCCTATGAAACAACGCTCCGCGGCAAGGACGGCATAAACATAGTTATAAGGGACGCTTCCGGCAAGACTGTATCGACCATTTACAGCAAGCCCGTCCAGCACGGTTCCGATGTGCATTTGACTATTGACCTCGACCTTCAAAAAAAGGCCGAAAAGGTCATGGATCTGGTTCTCTGGGGAGATAACACCGCCGGTTCGGTAGTCGCCATGAACCCCAAGACGGGTGAGATAAAGGCAATGGTCTCCTATCCCGCCTATGACCTCAACAAGCTTGCCATATCAGCGGATACGGAATACTATAACCGGCTTGCCGATCAGGCAAACAAGCCGCTTCAGAATCGTTCCACGCTCGGTCTTTATCCTCCCGGATCGGCATTCAAGGTATTTACCGCCTCCGCCGCGCTTGAGATGAATTATGTAACCTCGGAGCATGTGTTCACCGGCAATATCGAGAGCGACTATTGGACTCCGACAAACTACGGCAAATGGATATGGCCGCCCATAAAGCGTACAAAGATAAGCGATCGCGGACTGCCGCTCAATATGTTCAACGCGATGATACATTCGGACAACATATACTTTGCCGATCTCGCTCTTATGATGGGCGAGGAGAAATTTCTCACATATCTGCGCGGCATCGGTATGGAGCAGAGTATGCCCTTCGAGCTGAGCGTTGCCAAATCCACGCTCAAGATAAAGGCAGATTCGCCGACCGATTGGAACCTTCGAAGCATAGCCGAGACCGGCTACGGTCAAGGTCAGGTAACAATATCGCCATTGCAGCTTGCCTCGATGTTCTGTGCCTTCCGCAATGAGGGAGATATGCCCACCCCCATACTGACAAAGGCTCTCTACAGCGATAACGACGGCGTGTACAAGCCCTATAAGACATTCGAGAGTACTCCCTGGATCAAAAATGCCATACAGAAATCCACAATAGAAACTCTTGAGCCCATGCTTGAGGGTATTATGAGTACGAAGTACAACGGTACGGGCTACCGTCTTAAGGCAAGGGGCTGCACCGTTGCCGGCAAGACGGGAACTGCCGAAATAGGCTCGGATAAGAAACGAGAGATATCATGGTTCGTCGGCTACCGCGTTAACGTCGCCCCTGAGGACGAGCTTCTTGTCCTTGTAATGCTCGAACTGCCGACTGAAGACGAATACAAGTATATCAAATTCGATATAGCAAGGGAGCTTATAAGCACCGAGAGCGCCTACCCCGCGTTGACACAGGCACCCTCAACGGAGGAACCCGGTAATGGAGAATAAGAAAAGCAACACACCGAAAAAAACGACGTCCGCAAAAAAGAATACAAAAACGGAGCTTACGACTTCGGTCGTCAAAGCCTCCGGCAAGGCGTCTCAAAAGACCGTCAGGAAGACAACCGATAAAGCACCTCATAAAACAGGTCCCAAACCTGCCGTCAAGGCATCGGGAAGGGATAAAGCCGCTCCGTCTTCAGAGCCCCTGCCCGAAAAGCGCAAATCGCCGCGTCCTCGCTACGATCATATCGACGAGCTTGTCGGTATCATACTTATAGCCCTCGGAATAGTTTCGGGCATACTGACTTATACCAATTCCAACGCGGTTTTTAAAGCCGTTGTCGGTTTTTTGTGCGGTCTTGTCGGCATACTTCAATATGCCATACCCGTTTTGCTCTGCGTATTCGGAGTAATACTCATATTCGTTCCAAAACGTCAGGTGGGTACGGGAGCTATTATAATGCTTTCCGGCTCCATGTTCTGTATAGACTGCATAGCGCATCTGTTTACATTCCCTGTAAGCGGTATCGCATTCGGTGATTTTCTTTCCGACGCATTCAACTTTGGCAAGGAAGGTCAGGGCGGCGGTCTGCTGTCCGCCATACCCTCCTATGCGCTCTCGCAGCTTGTTACGGTAAGCGGCGCGATAGTTATATTCATTGCCGCCGCTCTTGTACTGCTACTGCTCGCAACGAGGGTTTCCCTTCGCTCCGCCGGCATGAAGATAGTCGCCAAAATGGATGCGATGGAAGATCGCCGTAAGGCGCGCATATACGCCGGAAAGCTTGAATACGACTCCTGCTACGACACAGATAGAGAAATAAATAACGCTCACACGCCACACGCAAAAAGCGGCTCTGCCGAGCATACCTCCTCTGCCGCCCCTGACGTCACGAATATCGCTTTCAACGAGCCCTTCCCCGCCATGTCGGATGTATCCGCCGACAATGCCGACGAAGAGCTTAAAATCGGTGAGGACGGCGACAGGCTGCGCGGCAGCTTTAAGGGACACAAGCGCGGCAGTATGAATATGACGGTCGAGCTTTCCGACCTCGACTCCGTTATCAACAACGCGGTCGATACGGAAAGCGGACTTGACGTGCTGCCGGCTTCGGGAGCCATTCCCTATGAATACAGGATGCACGGCTCCGCATCGGGTCGGACGCCCGCTCCCGCGAAGCCCGTTATTACGGAATACGATCCATATGAAACAATAGAGATAATACCCGACGAGAGCTTGAGCAGCCTTGACGAGGATGAACCCGATGTGCCCAAAGCATCCGACACGGCTACGGACGCGCCCGCAAAGCCTGCCGTTGAGTCCTCAAAAAAAGCCTCTGGCGATAATGACGATGAGCCGGATGGGCTTGAGGCTCCGCCTGCGGTTCAGGTCTATCAAAAGCCTCCCATATCCCTGCTGCGTCTGCCTGACAGGAGCGAGTCCATAGCCAATGACTCCCCCTCGGAAAAGGCAAGGCTGCTCATAGAAACCCTCGCAAGCTTCAATATCAGCGCGAAGGTCATTAACATATCCGTTGGTCCAGTCATAACACGATTCGAGATACAGCCCGCGCAGGGAATAAGAGTCAACAGGATAACCTCTCTGAGCAACGATATAGCTCTCGCGCTTGCCGCTCCCCGCGTCAGAATAGAGGCGCCCATACCCGGAAAGGCGGCGATAGGCATAGAGATACCCAACAAGGATACCGCAATGGTACGCCTGCGCGAGGTTCTGGATACAAGGGAATTTGCCACGGCGTCATCTCCGCTGACATTCGCTCTCGGCAAGGATATAGCCGGCAAGCCCGTATATGCCAATCTTGAAAAGATGCCCCATATGCTGATAGCCGGCGCGACGGGTTCCGGTAAATCCGTCTGCATAAACAGCATAATACTCTCAACGCTCTATAAGTCTTCGCCCGATGAGGTGCGTATGATACTCATTGACCCCAAGGTGGTTGAGCTTTCGATTTTCGCGCCTGTTCCGCACCTCTACTGCCCTGTCGTTACCGATCCCAAAAAGGCGGCGGGCGTACTCAAGTGGGCGTGCAATGAGATGGATCAGCGTTACTCCAAGATGAGCAAGGTCAACGCACGCGATCTTGCCCGCTTCAATTCCCTCCAGACAGAGCCGGAAAACAGGATGCCCCGTCTTATGATAATCATAGACGAGCTGGCTGATCTGATGATTGTTTCCGCCAAGGATGTCGAGGAATCCATAGCGCGTCTTGCACAGCTCGGCCGCGCCTGCGGCATACACCTCATAGTTGCGACCCAGCGTCCGTCCGTTGACGTCATAACAGGTCTTATAAAGACCAACATCCCCTCAAGAATCGCGTTTGCCGTTTCAAGCGCGATCGACTCCCGCGTCATACTCGACGGCAGCGGCGCGGAAAAGCTGCTCGGCCACGGTGATATGCTCTTCCATCCCAACGGCGCGGCAAAGCCCACAAGGGCGCAGGGCGCGTATGTCAGCGACGAAGAAGTTGAAAACATAATGCAATTCTTCGTTGACCATCAGATAGAAGTACCCCAGAACAACAATGTTCTCGACGCCATACCCGATCTGACCGCGCCCACGGGACAGGGCAACGGCAAGCAGGAGGATGAGCTGCTCCCCGACGCGGTAAGGATCGTCATGGACTCAGGCTCCGCCTCCATCTCCATGATTCAGCGGCGTCTTCGCGTTGGTTACGCAAGAGCGGCAAGGCTCGTTGATATAATGGAACAGATGAAGCTCGTTTCCGGCTTCGACGGCAGTAAGCCCCGAAAGGTGCTTATTGACGAGGCGGGCTATCGTGAATTGTTTGGAGATAATAGTATAATTTAGGTTTGGTTTTTATACAGAGGTAATGTATGGAATGTAAGGTAGGTATGGTTTCCCTCGGCTGCTCCAAAAACAGGGTCGATTCCGAGGAGATATTGGGAGAGCTTGTAAGACGCGGCTTCACGCCCGTAAGCTCTCCGGAGGACGCCGAGGTGATTATCGTCAACACCTGTGGCTTCATAGAAAGCGCGAAGGTCGATTCGCTCGACACGGTTTTTGACATGGTAAAATATAAGAATGAGGCGTCCTGCCGTCTGCTTGTGGTATGCGGCTGCTTGACCGAGAGATATTATGATGAGCTGCGCGAGGAGCTTCCCGAAGCCGACCTCATATGGGGCGTCAGGGATCACAGCGGGCTTGCGGACGCCATTGAGCAGCGGCTCGGTTTTTCCGCATACGGGCTTTCCGCCTGCGCCCATTCTCCAAAATCCTCGCGCATACTAACAACTCCCTCCTACCGCGCCTATCTGCGCATTGCGGACGGCTGTGACAATCGCTGCACCTACTGCGCCATACCCATTATCAGGGGCGGCAGAAGGAGCTATCCTATGGAGCAGCTCATAGCTGAGGCAAAGGAGCTTGCAGAAGGCGGCGTTACCGAGCTGACAGTAATAGCGCAGGATACCTCCGCCTATGGCATTGATATTTACGGCAAGCCTAAGCTTGCCGAGCTTCTCACCGCGCTTGCGGATATTGAAAAGCTGCATTGGATAAGACTTCTGTACACATACCCCAACACGGTCGATGAAAAGCTCATTGATACCATAAACGCCAATCCCAAGATATGCAATTACATCGACATGCCGATACAGCATATCGACCCGGATATACTTCGCGCCATGAACCGTCACGGCACAGCCGAGCATATACGCAGTATAACGGATTACATAAGGAACGCCAATCCCGATTTCATATTGAGAACCACCGCGATAGTAGGCTTCCCCGGCGAAACGGACGCTCAGTTCGATGCGCTTCGTGAGTTCTTCAAAGCGCATCCCTATGACCGTTTGGGCGCGTTCACTTATTCTCCTGAGGACGGCACTCCCGCTGCCGCAATGGATAATCAGGTTCCGGAAAAGGTCAGGCAACACCGCCTTGACAGGCTTATGCGGGATCAGATGGCGGTTTCGCTTGCCGCGAATAAAAGGCGCATCGGAAGTATCTGCGAGGTGCTTGTCGATGAAATATCTGACGGCGTCGCTTTCTGCCGCTCCTATGCCGAGGCTGCCGAGGTTGACGGCTTTATCAGGGTGAGGCTGTCCGACGTGAGCAAAATCAAATGCGGCGACTACATAAATGTGCGCATAACAGGCGCGGAAACATATGATCTCGACGCCGAACCTATAAACCCATGAACAGGAGATGTTTCAAATGAATCTTCCGAACAAGCTCACCGTGGCGCGCATTGCCGCAATACCCTTTTTTATCATCTGCTTCTATCTGCCCGATTGGGTGCTTTTTGAGGTATTGGGCGCGAAGCTCTATGTTAAATACATAATTGCCGCAATCATTTTCATACTTGCCTACATCACCGACGCTCTCGACGGGCATATAGCTCGAAAGAACGCCCTTATAACGGACTTCGGGAAGCTTATGGATCCCATTGCGGATAAGCTCCTGACCTCCGCCTGCATGGTAATGCTGATAGGTCGTGGTCTTATGAGCTGCTGTGACTTTCTCATGCCCATATTCACGGTGATTGTAATTGGCAGGGAGTTTCTTATAAGCGGCATCCGTCTTGTAGCCGCAAGCAAGGGCGTCGTCATGGCAGCCGGAAAGCTCGGTAAAATAAAGACCACTCTCCAGAGCATCGCGCTTCCCGTTGTATTGATATTGGGGCCGATATGCCGTGCCGTCGGCGTTCCGCTCGATTTCATACTCGTGGCGGCATCCGTTATAATGACCATTTGGTCAGGCGCGGATTACACAATAAAGAGCAAAAATCTTTTCAGCGACAGGTGATGCTGTATGTTTGAAGATGAAACAGTATTTCACAGGGTTTGCTCAGAGCTGACTGCCGCCATATCAGGCATACTCATCGCCAAAGGAGCAACCGCCGCAACAGCCGAAAGCCTTACCGGAGGGCTTATCGCCTCCGAGATAGTTTCCGTTCCCGGAGTATCAAAGTGGTTCCTTGAAGGCGCGGTGACATATTCCAACTGCGCAAAGGCTTCAAGGCTCCTCTGCGACCCTTCCATTATAGAAAGGCATACCGCCGTAAGCCGTCCTGTAGCCAAGATGATGGCTGAGGGTATGCGTAAAACATCGGGTGCGGATATAGCCGTCTCCACGACGGGGCTTGCGGGGCCGGGCAAAGATGAGCTTGGGCGCGACGCCGGATTGGTATTCATAGGCGGCTCAACCTCCAAGGGCTTCGTTACACGCGAGCTGAATCTATCAGGCTCCCGAACCGAGATACGACGTCAAGCCGTGTATGAAGCTCTCAAATTGCTGTATAAATTAGCTAAAACGATCTAAAAACAAACATTTACAATAAACGGAGGAATAGTATGGATAAGGAAAAAGCATTGGATCTCGCTCTGTCACAGATAGAGAAGGAGTTCGGTAAGGGCGCGATAATGCTCATGGGCGACGCCGCGCAGAAGATACAGGTTTCGGTCATACCCACGGGATGTATCGAGCTGGACAACGCTCTCGGTGTCGGAGGCATTCCGAGAGGCAGGATAATAGAGGTTTACGGCCCCGAATCCTCCGGCAAGACGACGCTTGCCCTGCACATGATAGCCGAGGCACAGAAGCTCGGCGGCATGGCTGTTTTCATCGACGCCGAACACGCCCTCGATCCCGTTTACGCCGCCAAGCTCGGCGTTGACCTCAACGCCCTTTTCGTATCCCAGCCCGACAACGGCGAACAGGCACTCGATATTGCCGATACCCTCGTCCGAAGCGGCGCGGTCGATATAATAGTCATCGACTCGGTTGCAGCCCTTGTTCCCAAGGCGGAGCTTGAGGGCGATATGGGCGATTCCCATGTGGGTCTTCAGGCAAGGCTTATGAGCCAGGCTTTGCGCAAGCTTGCCGGAATAGTGGGCAAATCCAACTGCTGCGTAATATTCATCAACCAGCTTCGTGAGAAGGTCGGAGTCATGTTCGGCAATCCCGAAACCACTACGGGCGGACGCGCTCTCAAATTCTTCGCCACAATAAGGCTGGATGTTCGCAAAGTGGATGTTCTCAAGCAGGGCGGCGAAGCGGTCGGCAACCGCGTCCGCATAAAGGTAGTCAAGAACAAGGTCGCTCCTCCCTTCCGCGTTGCCGAGGTAGACCTCATGTATGGCGAGGGCTTCTCAAAGGAGGGTTCGCTGCTCGATATGGGCGTTACCAACAAGATAATTTCCAAGACGGGCGCATGGTTCTCATACGGCGATATGCGCATAGGTCAGGGACGCGAGAACGCCAAGCAGTTCCTGCGCGATAATCCTGAGGTCGCTGCCGAGATAGAATCCAAGCTCCGTGCCATAATGGGTACTGCCGAATGCGTCGTTGAGCTTACCGACAGCGCACGCGACATTTCCGACGAAGATTGATGCAACCTTTTGGAGCTTTCGTTCGTTATATAGTCAGAAGGTGTATCATCCATTCTCACTGCATGAGGAGGCATTATTATGAAGGTATCAAAGAAGACCGAATACGCTCCGAGCTATCCGTCCAAGCGTTCTCTTCCGGGCAAGGTCGGCATTCTCACGGCAGCGGCGGTGCTTGCCGCGGGAACGGCTGTCGGCTGCGGCAAGCCCGAACTGGGAGGAGAACCCCTTGCAGACCCCTCCACCATCTGTGAAACCGAACCCGGTGACGTTGCGATTGAAGGGGATATTGAAGTCGATCCATCCGAATTGACAGGCGGCGAGGTATCCACTACGGGAATTATACTTGAACCGCCGGAAGACGATGACCCTGAGCTGATGGGCGATATACTTCCCGATCCCTCCACCATAGATGGCGACGGCTCCGCCGACGAAGCTCCCGCAGGCAATTACCTCCCCAATCCCACATATGCAGGCGACGGCAGCAACGGTCAAAACAGATGAACTTTACTCTGCATTTAACAGCCGACTGCAATTTAAGCTGTCGCTACTGCTATGAAAAGCACTCCCATGCGCGCATGAGTACCGAAACGGCTCTCTCCGCCTGCGAGCTGATGTTTTCATACGGGCATAAAAAAAACGGGTTCTCCTTTTTCGGTGGGGAACCCCTTTTGTGTCGTAAAACCATCATTCGGGTACTTGAATACTGCGAGGAGCTGAACCGAGCTCACGGTGCATCCCTGTCATACAAGATGACCACAAACGGTTTGCTGCTCGACGAAGCCTTTATCGAAACCGCCAACAGGCATAAGCTGGAGATAGCCCTCTCCCATGATGGCGTTTTGCAGGACGCTCAGCGTGTCTTTCCCGATGGCAGAGGCACTTCACGGCTTCTTGAGCCTAAGATAGACCTGCTCTTGAAGCTTCAGCCTAATGCCATCGCCATGATGACCGTACTTCCCGAAAATGTCGGCAGGCTTGCAGAGTCGGTGGAATGGCTCTACGCTCGCGGCTTTTCGCGTGTGAACACAGCCATAGACTGCCGACCGAACAACGCATGGGATGATAATTCCATGGAGGAGCTGGACGCCCAGTACGGCATCCTTGCCGAGTTCTGTGCCTCTCATTTTGATGATGAACGGCCTCTGCATTACCTGAATTTCGAGTCCAAAATAGCCTGCCATTTGGAATCCCGCTCCTGTATCGAATGCCGTCTTGGCTACAAGCAGCCGTCGATCGCTCCCGACGGCTCCATATACCCCTGCAATCAGTTCCTCAATATCCCCGAATACCGCATAGGCAGCGTCAGCAGCGGCATTGACGAACAGGCACGCGAGCGCATATACCAAATGTCGCTGTTGCCCGAAGCAAGCTGCGATGGCTGTACGCTTGCAAAACGCTGCCGTCACCATTGCGCCTGCCTTAATTTCAGCATGACGGGCAATATGCACGAGGTTCCTCATGTGCAATGCGTCCATGAACAATCCGTTATCCAAAACGCCGACCGCATGGCGGAGCTGCTGTATGAGCGGAAAAGTCCTCGGTTTATGCGGGTTTACAGCAAAGCAAGCAACAAATAAAGATTATGAAAATCAGCCGGGAGCGTCGCTCCCGGCCTTGTCTTATCAAATCAGTTGTTTATTCGATCACCTTGAGCCAAGCACCATACGCATAGCTATAAGCGCATCGTCCATGTCAATAGTGCCGTTGTTATTGAGGTCACAGGCAGTCAGGCTCTCATCGGGAATCTTCTCGATATTCATAGCATGACGGATGAGCATGAGTACATCGGCAAGCTCAAGAACTCCATTACCGTCAGCATCGCCGGGAACATGCTCCCCTGCCTCGCGGGTGAGCTTGCGGAAAAGCTGCAGCTCATAGCCCTTGAGGAATACGCTGAAGTATGTGAGACTATTGCTGACGCCGAGATATTTGAAGTTGCTGTTCGCGTTATTTGTGATCGTGCCGGTCTGCGCATCGGTGGTTGGGGTGAACGTCCAGACCACGGGGGTATTGCCCATCGTCAGGTAATTGCCCGTGAGATTCAGATACTTGCCGTTTTCGACGTTCTTGATGTATCCGTTGGAGTTCCATTCCCACTGCATACCCTCGTCAACAGCACTTGTGATACACTTAACGCCCGAAACCTCGCCGACCGTAACGGCGACGGATTTGAGTGTGCGGTTATTATTTGTATCATTATAGACATTGCCCATGACCACGGTCTGATTTCCGGAGCAATAGCCGATAAGATATGTTTCACCGGGAACCATCTCGTTTGTGGCAACGTACATCTCCTCCTCAGGCAGATAACGGTTGGAAACCCTTACTACTGTGGAAGCGGAGTAGGTATACTGCGTATTGCTGTTCTCTGTGGAGGTTATCGTATATGTGATTGTCGCAGTTCCTTCCCTGAGTGCTTTAACAACTCCCCTGCGGTCAACGGTGGCAACGCTCGTATCGCTGCTCTCCCATACGGAGGTGTAGTTATTGGCTCCCTCCGGGTTGACTACAGGTATCAGCTTCTCGGAGAATGTGGGCGCGATGCCATATTCGTCATTCTCAAAATACACGCTCTCGGCGTCGGTTATGACGAGATCGGAGGGCTTGGGAAGATGCCACTCGCAATTTACCGTCTGAGGCGAATCGGGATTCGAGGGATATGCGTCGTCCTCGGACACGACGACAGGATATGCGTCGCCATGAGGATCGCATACGCCGTGGGTGCTTACCATGGCGGCATACGACTCGGCTACGTTTTCACCCTGCTTCATATGATTCCAGAATGTTGCCGAATAAATGTATTCGCCCGCGAATGTGACGGACTGGGAATATCCGTATACGCAGGCAGCACCGGCGTTCATAAGCGGATAAGCGAGCGTATTCGTCATCATGCCCTCGCAAATAGCCATCCAAACCATTGAAGCCTTCATGTTGGGGCAGTAATACTCCCAGAATGCACCTGTTACAAGTGCTTCGCTTCCGCTTCTGGCGGCACGGCCTGAAGTGAAGTCCTCGTTCGTGAAGCCGTTGTTCGTTGTCAGGCAGAGGTAGCTCTTGCCGCCCAGGCATGTGCCATGGCTGTCAAAGAATACCACACCGTAATCCTCAATAGCACGGCAGGCGTCGGCGTTGACGTTGGTTCCCGAATAGATCGTATAGTTTCCCTCTGTGTAGTTGGCAACCGCCTGAACCTCATTGCGGTACTGATTGGTAAAGGATGAATCCTGTCCGTAATACGGCCCAAGCAGTATCGCGTCCAGATCGGTAGCGGTCGTAAGGCTGCGCATTGACGTCAGAACATAGTCCTGACTTGCGTCATGGGGAATTGCCGTGTCGGAATGATTGACGCGCCAATCATAGCCGTTTACCATGCCGCTCTCATGGACAAAGTGGAATGTATTCTCATCATCCCATTCGCAGGAGATTATTCCCTCGCCGTTTGCCGCAATATCATAAATGGCTTCGAGTATCTCCTTCTTTGACGCTCCCTGGGAATCCATGAGCTTGACTTGAGCGTCTATGCGATCCCATATGGCGTCCGTATCATTCCACATTTTACGGTGCATAACGCTTGCCGCGGCAGCGTCCGCCAATGCCGAAACGGGAATGACCGCAAGCAGCATCAGGATTGTCAATACTATTGACAAAAGCTTCCTTGATTTCATACTTCTCTCTCCTTTTTATTTTTTTGGACATCCCTGTCCTTATTCATATTATCTCATACCCTCAGCTTGTTGGCAATAGGTTGAATATTATATATAGTTTATCGTGTAAAAATCGGGAGGTATGGAAACACCTCCCAACCTTTAAAACCATGATCATGTTTTGCCAAATCAATCCTTTACTCCACTTGTTTTTCAAATACAACCACAGGTACTGTTCCAATGGTACAGCCTTGTAAATCCGATTGTTTGACTTATAGGAGCAACGCGGGACTTCCTCTATATAGCGTAACCCTCTGAATTTTCCAAGCATCAAATGTAAAGCCTTTGGGGATTCGGTATTATGATTTGATAGCGGCTCTCCCTGCCGACAAGTTCAAAGCTGTAATAGCACCCATCCTGCGCTTCAAACTTCACAAGCTTTCCTTCCGACAGCACATATGTATTCTCCACTGGAGTATCCGCCTTAATGCTTATCGTTTCCATTCCGCTTAATGTGGCATTCCCATCGGTAAACTCCTTTATTATTTCCGAATCGCTCAACGCGCGAAGCATTTCCCTAAGAACGCCGAGTGACAATGAGCCCTTTATGCCTATCTGCTCCGTTCCCTTGGATAAGCTGCCGTTGCCCTGAATATTTATCGTCTTACGAGCCAGCGAATCATCAAGCGGTACTATTATATCCGTCTTCAGTTGCTTGAATTTTCCGTTTGAAAAGCTCATTTTAAATCTGTTCAGCGTAAGATTGGTCAGCTTGCCCTTCTTTAAATACTCCGCAATCTCATCATCCTCAAGCTCGCAAGCCGCGTTTATTAGGTCCGCGGCTTTATCAATGCTCTCAATATTAAAATCGACCTTATCCGCGTCGAGCATAAGCTCAGCACCGTGCGGCAATATGCTGTACACAAAACATATCAGAGCAACAGCGCAAACGCAGAGCAATATGAACGATTTGCTTGATTTGGTCTTAAAATATACAAGCAGAAATGCCGCAAGCGATATTACAGCGATTGCCGCAAATACAATTATCCTCGGTGCAAGTAACTCCATTTTTTCTCCTGACTATGCAATGCTTTGTTATTGTGATTTTCAGATTGTTTTCTCTGCTGTTTCCATTATCTCATACTTGCATCTTATAAGCAATAGTCAGTATGGTATTTATTCCCCATATAAAATCGGAAGGTACAATACGGCCTCCCGATACGCTTTCATGGTATTCTCTTGTTCCTGCTAACCCTTATGGCTTTGGAAATCAGAAAAAACAATGTCGAGGGTAGTATACACGTCCTGACCCTGTCTGAAAAAGTATCCAATACCAAATATCGCCTATTCGGTCTATAAACAGCGTTAAGCCTAAAAACCCAAAGATATAACAGACAACAATACACGGGCTATTTTTCGGTATGAAGGTATTTCCTTATTCTTGCGTAGTGCAACAAGATAATATATCATTCCGGTAATTAAAGTTATAGGAATCAGTTGCAGGAAATATCCCGGATATGTATTAAAGAAGAAATCCGTAAAACTAATGCTGTCAAAAAATCCATTATTTCTCCAAACGGGAATTGAACGGGGCTATTGCACATGCAATTTACTTGCAGGCAACAGCCCCTTTCTCATCACGTTGAGAAACAGCAATTCTCAAACGTGAGATTATTTAAGCTTTATCAGTCGCGGTACATGGGACGCTTCTGATAGTTGGTGTGGAGCAGCTCATGTGCCTTATGGGAGCCAGGCTTCTCAAGGTAGTTGTCATACAGCTCCTTGACTTCGGGGTTCTCATGGGACTTCCTGAGCGTCATAGCGGCGTCCTCAGAGTACAGACCGGAGGCGCGAACAGCGCGCAGGTCTTTGAAGTTGCGGACGAAGCCGGGCTGATGGGGCTGACCGCCGCCGTTTACGCAGCCACCGGGACAAGCCATGACTTCGATGAAGTGATAATTCTTCTCGCCGGACTTGACCATATCGAGCAGCTTGCTTGCGTTCTCAAGACCGCTGGTAACGGCAACATTGACGTCCATACCGGCAACCTTGATCGTGGCTTCCTTGATAGCCTCGGTGCCGCGGACGGCGTGAATGTCGAGGTTCTCAAGAGGCTTGCCTTCGAGTATCTCATAAACGGTTCTGAGAGCGGCTTCCATAACACCGCCGGTTGCGCCGAATATGTGACCCGCGCCGGAAGCGATGCCGAGGAAGGGATCGCACTCCTCATCGGGAAGCTCTGTGAACTTAATGCCGGCTTCCTTTATCATCTTGCCGAGCTCACGGGTTGTGAGGGATACGTCGATTGTCCTCAGACCGTTTGTGGAAAGCTCGTCGCGCGCAGCCTCGAACTTCTTGGCTGTGCAGGGCATTATGCTGACAACAACGATGTCCTTGGGATCGATGCCCGCCTTCTCGGCATAGTAGGACTTGACGAGAGCGCCGAACATGCCCTGGGGGCTGCGGCAGGAGGACAGGTTCTCGATGAACTCAGGATAGTAGGTTTCACAGAACTTGACCCATCCGGGTGAGCAGGAGGTGATAAGGGGAAGCTTACCGCCATTCTGTACGCGATGGATGAACTCCGTGCCTTCCTCCATGATTGTAACGTCAGCGGCGTTGTCAACGTCGAATACGCGATCAAAGCCCAGACGCCTCAGAGCGGCAATCAGCTTGCCCTCAACATTGGAGCCGATGGGCATACCGAACTCCTCACCGAGCTGTACGCGGACGGAGGGAGCGGGAGCGACGACAACGTGCTTCGCGGGATCGGCAATAGCCGCCCAAACCTTCTTGGTATCGTCCCTTTCGGTGAGCGCGCCTGTGGGGCAGACAGCGATACACTGACCGCAGTTGATGCAGGCGGTTTCATCGAGATCCATCTCGAAAGCGGAAGCAATGTGGGTCTTGAATCCGCGCTGGTTGGGGCCGATGACGGCGCAATGCTGGTTATGCTTACATACAGCGACGCAGCGGCGGCACAGTATGCACTTGGAGTTATCCCTTACAAGGTGGATGGCGGAATCGTCGATGTCGGGCTTCATGGGCTCGCCGAACTCAAACTTATGGTTCTCGCAGCCATACTCCTGAGCAAGTGTCTGAAGCTCGCAGTTGGTGCTTCTTGAGCAGCCGAGGCAGTCCATACGATGGTTGGACAGCATCAGCTCAAGGGTGGTCTTGCGTGCCTGACGCAGAGCGGGGGTATTGGTTCTTACGACCATGCCCTCGGCTACCTGCTGCAAGCAGGCGACGGGGTTGCTTCTTGCCTTTTCAACCTCGACAACGCACATACGGCATGCGCCGATGGCATTGACGTCCTTGAGGTAGCAAAGGGTGGGGATGCGGATGCCGACGGACTCGGCAGCCTGGAGTATTGTGTAATCGGCAGGAACCTGAACGGCCTGTCCGTTGATTGTCATGTTGATCATTTCCATATTGCTGACTCCTTATTTCTTGACTATGGCGTTGAACTTACAGGTCTCGATGCAGGCGCCGCACTTGATGCACTTATTGACGTCGATTGTGTGAGGCTGCTTGACCGTTCCGCTGATAGCGCCAACGGGACACTTGCGTGCGCAGGCGGTACAACCGCGGCAGACGTCGGGCTGAATCTCATAGTGCATGAGGTTCTTGCAGACGCCGGCGGGACAACGCTTCTCGATAACATGTGCCTCATACTCATCGCGGAAATACTTCAGCGTGGAGAGTACGGGGTTGGGAGCGGTCTGACCGAGTGCGCAGAGCGCGTTGGCCTTGATGTAATAGCAGAGTTCTTCGAGCTTATCGAGATCCTCAGGCTCTCCGCGGCCATCTGTAATCTTCTGGAGCAGCTCAAGAAGACGGCGTGTACCTATACGGCAGGGTGTGCATTTGCCGCAGGACTCGTCAACGGTGAAGTCAAGGAAGAACCTTGCGAAGTCTACCATACATGTGGAATCGTCGGTAACTATCATGCCGCCGGAGCCCATCATAGCACCGATCTTGGTGAGGTTGGCGTAGTCGATGGGGGTATCGAGGAACTGAGCGGGAATACATCCGCCGGAGGGGCCGCCGGTCTGTACAGCCTTGAACTTCCTGCCCTTGGGGATACCGCCGCCGATATCATAGATGATATGACGAAGTGTTGTGCCAAGAGGAATCTCAACAAGACCTGTGTTGTTGATAGCTCCGCCAAGAGCGAAGACCTTTGTACCCTTGGAGTCCTCTGTACCCATGGAGGCGAACCACTCGGCACCCTTCATGAATATCTGGGGGATATTTGCAAGAGTTTCAACGTTGTTGATGATGGTGGGCTTGCCGAACAGACCCTTGTTAGCGGGGAACGGGGGCTTATTGCGGGGCTCGCCGCGATTGCCCTCGATGGAGGTCAGCAGAGCCGTTTCCTCGCCGCAAACGAACGCGCCTGCGCCAAGACGAATCTCAACGTCAAAGTTGAAGCCTGTGCCGAATATGTCCTCACCGAGCAGACCGTACTCACGGGCCTGGTCGATAGCTATCTGAAGACGGTCAACGGCAATGGGGTACTCGGCACGGACATATACATAGCCCTTGGATGCGCCGATAGCGTAACCCGCGATAGCCATAGCCTCAAGAACGGCATGGGGGTCGCCCTCAAGTATGGAACGATCCATGAACGCGCCGGGGTCGCCCTCGTCGGCGTTACATACGACGTACTTCTGATCAGCCTGATTTGCCGCAGCAAACTGCCACTTCATGCCGGTGGGGAAGCCCGCGCCGCCTCTGCCGCGCAGACCGGACGCCTTCATGGTGTCGATAACCTGCTGGGGAGTCATCTCCGTAAGAACCTTGCCGAGAGCGGCATAACCGTCCATGGCGATGTACTCCTCGATGTTCTCAGGATTGATAACACCGCAGTTACGGAGAGCGACACGCATCTGTGTCTTATAGAAGTTGGTTTCGCCGAGAGCGGGAACGTCCTCAAGCTTCTGACCGGCTTCTTCCTTATGAACAAGACGCTCTACTACGCGTCCCTTGAGGAAATGCTCCTCAGCGATCTCCTTGACATCTTCGGGCTTAACACGGCTGTAGTATGTGCCTTCGGGATAAACTATCATGATGGGGCCCATGGCGCAAAGACCGAAGCAGCCCGTCCTGATGACCTGAACCTCGTCCTGAAGACCGAGCCTCTCAAGCTCTACCTTGAGACCGTCGGCAATCGCCTGACTGCCTCCGCTGGTGCAGCCTGTACCGCCGCAAATCAAAACGTGTGTACGAATCATTAAACTAACCCTCCGTTATTTTTCCGCCGAACCGACGGTGTACTCAACAATGGGCTCGCCGCCCACGATATGCTTCTCAACGATCTCCTTGGCCTTGGCGGGATCGACATGAACGTATGTTACACGCTGCTCGCCCTCAAAAACCTCAACGATCGGCTCAAAACGGCACATGCCGATGCAGCCTGTCTGACTTACTTCAACGCTGCCTGTCAGACCGCGGTTTGCGATTTCCTCAACGAATGTGTTGAGAACCGGTCTTGCACCTGCCGCGATGCCGCATGTCGCCATGCCGACTACTATGCGCTTCTCAGCGCCGCCCTCACGGAGAATGACCTTGTTCTGCATTCTCTCGCGGATTGCTTTGAGTTCTTCCAAAGATTTCATAATCACTTTTTCCTTTCATCAGGTGATTTGATTTTCAGTTGTTCCCGGAAAACGCTCCGGGATTTTGTTACATTATTCGCTGTATCCGTACTGCTCGATAAGCGATTCCCTTATCCACACAAGGACGTCGGGTGAGCTTAAGGGTACGTCCCCCAGCACCTCGCGTATGTCCCTTGTGTCAAGCTCGACTCTTTTTTCTCCAAGCTCATGCACGAACAGAAAATCCACTTCGGGACTTCCCTGCACAAGTGAAACGACGGTCGATATGACATCGCCGAGCGGGGTAAAATCAAGATGTTTTTTATAAAAGACAGCCGTTACCTCAGTCCCGTGAGTTTCCGGGTACAGCGCCCTTTCACGGGATGTGACACTCATTGAGCCTCCCGTCTGCTCCGCCGCCAGCTTTAAAAGCGGCAGCCCCATTCCGACCTTGCGGGTCGTTCTGGTCGTGGAGAACGGATCGGTCACTCGGTTAAGAAATTCCTCGCTCATACCCTTGCCGTCATCCATTATCTCAAGCTTGAGCGTTTCATCCGATTCCGTTATCAGAATACGGACAAGCCTTGCCTCCGCGTGTATGGAGTTCTGCGCGATATCCAGTATGTTGAGTGATAATTCCTTCATACGGCGTCCCCTTCTTTATGATAGTTTTTTGAACAATGCTTTGCGGATAATCTCCGGCGGCGAATCGGGTTCGCAATCCAGCTCAATATGATTGAGCGTGACGGCAAAATCCGTAAGCCTGTGCGCGTCGCTCGATACCACAACGCGCCTTCCGCCTGCAAGCTTCTGAGCGTTTTCCTTGTCCCTGACCTCGCACAGCTCGAAAACCGGCTCATCGGGGAACGTTCCCAGTATCGCAAGCAGCCCGTTTGATTCCCTGTCAATATGAGCGGGATAGGCTAATCCTCCCATGCTTCTGACAAGCTCCGCAGCTTCGTTGAGTGAAAGTGATGTGGCGGCGGGCAGAAACCATGGCTCCTCCCCTATTATCTCATCGTCCCTTCCCATTATGGGCTGTGAACCGAATATCTCCACACGGTTCTTTAACGGCATTCTGTAAGGCTGTATCGTCTTGTCGAAGGCCATAGCCTGTTTCAGGCCTTCAAACAGGCACACCATGTGAATCTCCTCAGAGGTGGTCAGCTCACATCCCGCGACAGGCGTTATGCCGTAGTCCTCGCAAGCCATGAAGAACGCCTCACAGTTCTTGCAGGAATTATGATCGGTTAACGCCACTATTTTGACCCCGGCAATCATTGCCATACCCGCAATATTGCACGGTGTCATATCGTCGTCGCCACAGGGCGACAGACAGGAATGTACATGCAAATCGTAGGTAAAAAGAGCCATTTGTCAGTTCCTTTCCTCATGCTCATCGGCAAGCATGGCTTCGCTGATAAGACCGCAAAGCTCGAAAATGCCCTTGGGGCTTCCAAGCAGGTTTATACCGTGCATTCTTGCCTTAAGCACCGTTTCTTTATCGGGCTCAACGCCCTCCGCGAATATTACGCAAGCCACGTCGGTAAGCTGCGCGACAGCGGCGACATTCATGTTTGTCATTATAGTCACCCATGCGTCGCCCTCATTTGCCCTGCCCATGACCCAGCTTAAAAGGTCTCCGGCATAGCCGCCGGTTATCCGGCGCGTGCCATCCGGCAGCTCAATGGGCGCAAGCTCAAGCTTATCCATCAGTTTTTCAACAGTCAGCATTGTTTTCTCCTTTGAACGGTAAGGTTTAATGCCTTGGGCGTCAGCCCTCCATCTGAGACCTGAGTACGCAGTCGGAAAGCTGAGCGTCGCCGTTTACGACATCCAGGGCAAACGCCTTGCATGTGGGTGAACCGCACGCTCCGCAGTCCTTTTTGGGGAGTTTTTCCGCAAGCGCATCCGCCTTCTTCATCGCAAGCATCATAGCAAGCATGTTTGGAGCACCCTCCGGCATGTATGTAAAGGCGTCTGACTCGATGTATTCGGGCGGTATGACGCCGCCTTTAAGCCTGTCACCCTTCTCAATATCCGCAATATCATTGGGCTTGACGACCATTCCGCTGCTTTTGCGCAGGTTTTGAAGTCTGAGCCTTGCAATAAATCCATTTGTGGGCGCAAGCACGCCGCCGACACAGCCGGGGCTGCACGCATTCAGCTCCACAAAATTAATTTCGCTCAGCGTACCGCTTTCAAGATCGTCAAGAACCTTTATTACGTTATCAATGCCGTCGGCAGCGAGATAGCCCTCATTCATAAGCGAGGCAGCCTCGCCGCTCGTGGTAGCCCAACTCATTCCGACTATGCCCGCTTCGGAAACGACGTTCCCGTTACAGTCTTCATCGCGCTTCATCTTTTTCAGAAGCTCCATATAGACGTCGTTCATGCTTGTCACATAATCGACATGCACGGTCTGTCCGTCCATAATGCTCTTTGCCCAACTTACCTTGGCAGGGCAGGGTGAGATGAAAACGGTCTTAATATCATCCGGTGAAAGCTCCGGATGCTCGCGCAGGGCTCTTTCCCTTGCAAGCTTGCCTGCCAGCTCATATGGAGGCAGAATCGGCACAAGCTGATCGCACAATGTCGGGAACCTCAGCTTTATGAGCCTTACTATCACAGGACAAGCCGAGCTTATCGCGGGCTTCTTCGCCTTTGGACTGTTGAGATATATCCTCGTCAGGTCGGTGACATACTCGGCGGCTCTTGCCACCTCATATACCTCCTTGAACCCCATTTCGAGGAGTCCGTTTATCACATACTCAGCCTCATCAAGATGATTGAACTGTCCGAACAATGACGGAGCGGGCAGCGCGATGAGATGCTTTGAAAAATCCAGATCGGAAAGCTTATCGTAAGAGGCGCGCTTGGCGTTATGCTTGCAGGCTCTAATACATTCGCCGCAGTCAATACACTTGAGCGCATTTATGACAGCCTTTTCCTGCCTTATTCTTATCGCCTCGACGGGGCATCTTCTAAGGCAGTTTGTGCATCCGGTACATCTTTCGGGATCGACATAGACCGAATGGGTGTATACAGCCATGACAGCCTCCCTTCCTCAGAGGAATAATACTTTTCCGCACAAGAGCGGATCATTTCAAGTGATACCAGAGTTCTATGCTCGTACCGACGCCAACCTTCGTGTCGATGTGCATTTCATCCGAATATCGCTTCATATTGGGAAGACCCATACCCGCGCCGAAACCGAGCGCGCGTATATTCTCAGGAGCGGTTGAGAACCCCTCCTTCATTGCTTCCTCGACGTCTCGGATTCCCGGCCCCACATCCTTCAATGTGATCAGCACGGTATCCTCGGTGATATAGACGTCCGCGTCGCCGCCATGAGCGTGGATCACCATATTTATCTCACCCTCATACATGGCGACGGATATACGGCGTATAATTTCAGGCGGTACGCCCAACTGCCTCAGAAGCTTCTTTGTTTCGACCGACGCTCTGCCGGCATTTGAGAAGTTCGCGCCGTCAACATCGAAATGGTAATGGAGCGCTTCATTCATGGGCATTGCCTTCCGTTTTCATATCGCCGCGTCCAAGACCGCGGGAGTAGAGCCTTCCGCAGGCCTCAAACATTGGCAGCTTTGTTTGAAGAACTGCCACGCCGCTTTCCTCGGCAAATTCAACAATGCCTTCGGGCGGCACCTTTCCTCTTACGAAAACCACACAGTTCATATCCATCATAAGCAGAGTTCTTATGACCTGCACGTTTATAAGCCCTGTGAGCAGCACGCCCTGATCCTTGACAAATGCCAGCACATCGCTCATCATGTCGCTTCCGCAGGCGGAATGAACTTCCTCATCAAGCATTTGACCGCCGGTCAATACGACGGCTTCCAGTATTTCTGCCACTTCGCTGATCTTCATATTGGCGGTTCTCCTTTTTCAGATTGACGCTTATTAATTATTGATACTTTGCGATGATGTCCCTGACGTCGGCAGGAACGAGGCGACCGTAAACCTCGCCGTCGATAGTCATAACGGGAGCAAGACCGCAGCAGCCGAGACAACGGGTGGGCTCAAGGGTGAACTTACCGTCGCTTGTGGTGTGACCGGGCTCTACATTGAGAACGCGGGCAAGCTCGTCCAGAATGTTCTGGGAGCCCTTAACGTAACAAGCTGTGCCAAGACATACCCTGATGACATGCTCGCCTCTGGGCTCAAGATTGAACATGGAATAGAATGTGGAAACGCCGTAAATCTCCTCAAGGGAACGGCCGAGTCCGTCAGCTACCATCTTCTGAACCTCTATGGGCAGATACCCGTAGATTTCCTGTGCCTTCTGAAGAACGGGCATTGTCGCGCCGTCCTTACCCTTCCAAGTGGCGATAACATCCATGAGCTGCTTTTCCTGCTCAGGAGTGCCCTTAAAGGGAATTGCCGTGATTTGTTTTGCCATGACAGTCCTCCTTGTACCGCTTTTAGCGGAAAAATTAGTGGGTTTAAGTCGATTCAAGGGCATATCCGCCCGCTTTTTAAAGGCGTTACGCCTCTTTTCAGCCACAGGCAGAT
Organism: uncultured Eubacteriales bacterium; assembly: GCA_902787375.1. Classification (GTDB taxonomy): domain Bacteria; phylum Bacillota; class Clostridia; order Christensenellales; family CAG-138; genus UBA3857. The sequence continues at coordinate 52,266 of CADAGD010000004.1, read as the reverse complement.
TTTCCCTATCATCAACCAACATAAAGTATAACACATTAAGCATATTTATTCCATAACGAATTGCTACAATTTATTGTATATTTCACCGAAAAGGGCTTTTTTTGTAAAAGAGCATATAATATTGAAGAACCGGGTTATTATTTCGCTTTAAAACGGAATGACTCCGGCACTGTAAAAGCCTGAGCTTTTGACAACTCAGGCTTTAATGCCGTGTGTTTCATTGGTTTATGAATATTGCCATTTCAATCAGATCGTGCAAATCATCACCATTTCCATCATTATACACGGTGCTGATGTCACAAACTATACAGGGTTTACCGTCGATATTTCCGATTATTGAGGACTTGATCTCATAGCTTACATAGGCTTCCTTGAAAATCTCTCGCAGCTTTTTCTCTATATGCGGCAGATAACTCTCAATGTCGAAATCACCACGAACCGAATTAAGACCGAGGTCAACCTTATTATTCATCCAAATGGTTGTTATATCACCATCGTACAGCATATATATCCTGACCGTATCAGACATAGGAATATCATTTTTCTTATTGAACCATGTCAACGTATAGTAGTCGTAGCCCGCTTCCTCATTCGGCTCTGTAACATTGCAGAACTCAAACTTATCAAAATCTATCTCATTTTGCAGGGCTTTTTCAACATCAGCCCGGATATCCTCAACGCTTTCATTCTCCGCTATATCAATCTTCAATATCGGGTCTAATGAGATTGAAAAAACCGAATCATCGGGCAATAGACGTATATGGTTTTCATTTCCGTAACGGTTAAGCTTCATATCCCCGGTTAAGCAATACTCGTCAACCGTTGCATTGTGAGTAACATATGTGACTGTCTGATTATAAACAAGCCCGTATTGCTTGCCCAAGAACTCAACCGTTTTCTCGGTTCCCACCTTGTTCTCATCGACCGTCATAATCATATCTTCATAATCAAAGACATATTCAATACCAGACTCCCCGCATTGTCCGTTGTTTATCAGCAATACCTGACCGTCCGTCAGCGAAGCGTTTTTTTCGGTTTCTTCGGGAGCTGTCGTCACAATCCCCTGTGAAGCACTCGGAGCAATAGTGTCTGCCGGTGTGTTTTCTGTACTCGGAGCGCAGGACGAGAAAGCTATTGCCGCCGCAAGCATTGATGATGCTAAAATTGAATTTGTTTTTTTCACGTTGTGCCTCCTGTTACAGTATAGCAATCCTCCTCAAGCGCATAGACCATTGCCGTAAACTGAGAGCCTTCGCTTGTTCCTTCAAATATATAAACAGGGAGCAGATACGGGCAATCGTCCATAACATCCGTGTTATAATATGCCAGCTTCACATTCTCAATAATACCTTTTTGTCCTGCATTGTCGGAAACATAGAACACGCCCTCTCCGTCCTTAAGTTTACGAATTGCTTTCTCTATGCTTTGCAGAGGATATTCCGCAAGTGGTTTATACTCCCTCTGAATCTTTACAACATTCTTTATCCGTCCATCCAATGTAACGTCAACTGCGAAGTACCGTCATCATCTGTCTTTGTTACAAAACCGTTGTCGGCAACGACGGCATCCTTCTCGGTGTATTCATCCGTAAGCAGTCCCGTATGGCTCAGCCAGTCGCTTGCGATTCTCATGTATTCTTCATCAGAAAGCAGCTCAGAGGATTCATCAACGGGTGTATCCCCTCCCTCCGGAGTGCTGTAATAGGTTATTGTTCCCGAAGCCTTGAACACCGTAAGGAAATTGCCCTTATCGTCCGTAATACTCATTGCTTCGTCATCATCGGCCATGGTACATTCTCCAAAGCCAATACTTTTTTTGAATGAATCTAAGTATTCTTCATCCACGTCTGCTGCCGAGGTTTCAAATACCATGGCTGACCTGCTTATCAAATCCGAACCCGCGTTTTGGTTTATCTCCAACTCGCTGATCCTCAAATCCGAATCGGATAGCGGCAGTTTATTGACCTCAAGTACAGCAAGGGATGTTTTAGGACTGACTGTACATCCAAATAACGAAAGCATAATAAAGCAGAATAGAATTACGGCTGCACGTTTCACAAAGCACCTCCATCTTTTTTTATTGTAAATCTTTTGATTCCCACAAGTATTATATCATAGAAACATCAAGTATTTCAAAATCTGAACTTCTGATAATTCAGGCTTTAATGCCGTGTATTTTATTGATTTATGAATACCGCCAGCTCGATCTGATCATAGGTTTTTTCGTTTTGCTTATCGTTGTAGTCGGCATCAACATCGCAGATTATGCAGAGATTACCGTCGATGTTTCCCACAAATGAGGATTTGACCTCATAATCGACAAATGCGTCACCATAGATTTTCTTTAGCTTGCTCTCTATCTGAGGGAGATAATCGTCAAGGCTCAGATCATCGGGAAGTGTGTCATAGCCAAAATCTACCCTATCCTTCATGCGTATACCCCTAATACCGCCTTCAGTATCTACCATGACTGCCGCAGAATCACACAGCGTTATATTGTCAATACTGTTATTCCAACTTATAGAATAGAAGTAAAAGGCTGCTTCTTCGTCCGGCTCGACTATTGAGTAGTGTTCATATTTGCTGAAATCAATTTCATCCTTCAGGCTTTCTTCAACTAAAGCCCTAACGTCCTCTCCGCTTTTGCAGCTCTGAATATCTATCGAGAATATAGGATTTGCTATAATTGAATAAATTGTACCATCGGGCAATAAATCAATATAACCAATTTCATCGGCATACTCGCCTTCAGCTTCTACTATTTTATAATCATCAACTTTAATGCTAAGCAAAACGCCATAGCGAGTCCTTTCATATAACAGCTTATATTGCTTGCCCATAAACTCAATAGTCTTTTCGGTTCCAACCTTGCTTTCATCAACAGTTTCAATTATGGTCTTGGTAATATCATAGCTGTAATCAAACTCACTTTCTCCAAGAGTACCGTTATCTATGAGCAGCACTTTTTCACCGGAAGTCTCAATGCACTCGGTCGAATCAGGCAAATCGGCAGACTCTGTATTGTTTGTTTCGGGGGATGCAAGGGCGGTGACTTCCGTTGGATTGATGGATTCAGTTACATCGTCAGCCTCCGTCTTTGCGGGAACGCAGGACGAGAAAGCCATTGCCGCCACAAGTATTGATGATGCTATAATCGTGTTTGTTTTTTTCATATTGTTCCTCCTTTGCTGTAAAACCGTCCTTTACTGTGAGCATTATACCACGGCAGCATGAGAGACATCAAGTATTTCAAAGCCTGAGTTTTGGTAACTCAGGCTCAGACTACGGACAAAGCCTGCTTTTCTTGGCTTCCCCTTTGAGGGGAAGCTGTCAGACGAAGTCTGACTGATGAGGTGGAAACAATGGCGTTATCAAAAAAACTAAGTGCTTATTGAGTTTTTTGCCACCTCATCCACCACCGCTGAGGCGGCGGTCCCCCTTCCCCTGTGAGGGGAAGGCAGGTATTTCCGGCGCATTTGGGGTTTGTCAGAGGTTTGACCATATCATTTAAATGATACGGCAGAGTTCAGCTTTCATTTATTATTATACTGCTTTTTACCATTCTTTTCAATAGTTATCACAAACTTTATTTAGTCTTTTTTGGTCGCAGTATGCTATATGACATTTAATCAACAAACATAACAAACGGGACGCCGCATATGAGCTTAAAGGGCTCCACACGACGTCCCGATTTTGCATCAAATATTCCTGTTATCAGCTTGAACCGCTTGAGCCTATATTTTCAACGGCGGCTTCAAGCACAGCCATTCTCAGCTCCAGTTCATAGAGCTTATCGGATATAAGACCGAAATTCATATTCAAACAGCTTTCGTTCTTTTTAACCCAATCGTCATGGGTCTTCCTGTCGTCATTGTCGTCCCTCTCGGTGGGAAGACTGACATTATAAAGCGAACGCATTTCCAAAGCTCAATACCTCCTCAAAAGTATACAATGATCAATTAACGCTTTTGGCAACTGCCAAATTAGAAGCGTATAGATTTCAATCAATCTCAACTGTTCTGCTATGCCTTTCTTCAATAATTATACGGATATTTCTCGCAGGAGGTTATCAACCGGTCGTTTCACGATTTTGACCATCCGGTGAAAGGTCAAAAAGGTTGATAACGGGCGACTGGGTTCGCCCTGAGGGTTGCATTGAGTAATTGCTTAACCAAGTTCGGTGCGGCGCGTACGCTTCCCTCTCTGCACAGCAGCTTCGGCGTTCCGTTAAAATCGCAACACCGTTGCGATTCCTTAACACTCCACGCCCACGTGGCTCCCTTTGGTCGCAGATTTATCACTTTGGAGCTTAACTGAGTTAATCGCTTCTCCAAAATGCGGCTCAGCGGGTTCTGCGCCTGACGTTCATCTCTATCTCCATTCCTCCGACAATGCTGAACCCGCCGCCGTTCTCATTGCTGATTTTGAGATTCATGGTTCGCCCCTCATTTTTAAGCGGAACCTCAAGCACGTCGTCAAGGGTTTCGGGAAGCAGTACGCGGTATGTATCGCGCTTGCCGCCCACATTCATATCGACTATGAGCGGCGAATCGGCTCTGCCTCGCAGGAACAGCTCGCGCATGGATTTGACTGCGGATTTTTCTCCGAGGTCGGTCAGCGGTGTAGTCCAGTAAGCCTCTATGGGCTGACCGTCGAAGCTGTTTCCCTCGCCCCATTTTTCAAGATACCTGCTGTCGGTGGTGATGATCAGCTTTCCGTCAAGGCTGTTTATATCGTAAAGCTTGAAGCCTCCGTACTGCATATAATGCCTTGTCTTGAGGTCATACTCGATGAGCCTTGTATAATCGTCCTTCTTGATCGTGAAATAGAGCCTGTCCCCCACTACCGCGACGCGGGTATCGCTTGTGTCCGCGCCATCCATTATGCGCTTGATGAGGCGGGCATCCGGCATCGGAGCCGCGTCAACGCCGTTGAAGCAATGCAGTCCCCCCTCCGTCACATAGTAGATGACGTCGCGGTATACAGCCGTTGCGGTATCGGTGACAAACGTGGAGTCGCTAACTATCAGCTCAATCGTGAAATTGCCCGGTCTGTCGCCTATGAGCCTGTAAATCGAGTTCTTTTTGAATATGAGAAGCTGATTGCTCATGGCGCATATCGCGGTTATCGGATCGCCGCTCGTGGTTCCTATCTCCACATGTCCGCCCTCGACGGCGGGCGAGTCGGCGTCATAGCCCCAATCCTCTATTGTTCTGTCCCCTCCGGGGAGCTTGGAATAATACAGTCTGTTCGGGTTCTGATAATCTCCCGCCGCAAAAAGCCTGCCTCGGTACATGGCGATGCAGCTCACCGCTATGTCGGAGCATCCCTCGGAGGAGCCGAACGCCGAAAAGTCGGTTCCGTCAAATTTGAGTATTTGATTCGCTCCGTCGGCTATCAGCATGGTATCCGTCGTGCCAATCCTAGTCATAAGCACCGAGTAATGCCTTGTGGCAAGCACGAGGGAGTATTCATATGCCTGCGTCCACTCCTCATCCTCTTCATCATATGTGTAAATATAGCCTCCCGAAATTGCCATCGGGATGTCCCTTGAGGCGTCCCTGAAGAAGCAAACGCAGTCTATTCCGCTCGTGCTTTCCGCAGGCACGGGAGCGGGCAGCAGCTTCGTAAAGCCCTTGCATACAGCCAGATTGCCGTCCGAGGTATCCATGTTCATCGCATCGGGCGAGTATGACGGGGATATGTAGCTCTCGTCCCTCGACTGGTCGATGCCGGCAAAGCCCTCGATTCTGTAAGTATAGCTTGCCATATTTTCTCCTCAGTACCTGTTCTGTATCCTGTAGCTTTCCGAATCGCCATAGTGCGGACGGAGCTTGTTTTTTGCAGCCTCGTACATTGAAAGGTATATGTTGGCTCCCCTCTGAGTGGATGTGTCGCCGGACATTCGTTCCCTTCCGACAACATAGCTGACTATAAGTCCGTGCGTATATGCCGGAAGCTCGCTGACATCCGTTGACGCAACGAGCGGCTTAGGCTCACATATGTATGTTATCTCTGCGGATGAGTTATACGGAAGCGCGATAACTCCCGTGTCCCCGCGCATGAATTTGACCTCGTGACCTAATTGCATGGTCTTTGTCACCTTTATGCAATCCCTTTCAAGCTGTGTAAGCTCCACAATTCCATTGGAAGGCTGAACGGTATCCGTCCTTGTAAAGCTTATGGCGCGCGCTATATCCGATTGCGCGTCATTGGCAAAGTCCGTAAGCCTTGCCCTGAATGTGTCCATCGTCTGCGCGTCATGCCCCCTGTCAAGCTGGGCAAGCGCCGATACTATAATGTCATTAAGCGTCATTAAAATCCTCCTTATACATTCAGCGTGTCACGCCTCCCGCGCCCGTCAATCCCTCATGAGCCTGCTTGCCGCCTTTGAATACTGCTCCGCCCTCCTCTCTGCCTGCTCCCGCTCAGCCTCCGTCCTTCTTATATGCTCCGCAATAAACTCCGGCAGCTCAACAGGTACGCCCCTCGGTACGCGGTATACCACGGAGTTTATGCACCCCTCCCATGGACGGTCGGCGGGTTTCCCCGCCAGTACCGTCCGGGTGAGGCGTTCGTTTTCTTTTTCCATTTGATTGCCCTCCCTGATGTTTTTTTGAAGCGTTGACTTATTTTTTTCGGCAGGTTTTTATCCCGCATATTTATTATACCAAAACATTCGTTCTGTTGTCAACGATTTTGAGAACGTTAGTTCTGTTTTTCTTTGTCGTAAATTAGTTTTTAATGGGCATAAAGTGCTAAAAATGTGCCTTAACGTGTTTTTGTGTTGACTGACAATAATAGATGGATATGATAATAAAAGGGCTTGTCCTCAGCTATACGCTGTGAACAAGCCTTTCGCCTCTGCAATTCGATTGTTTGATTATCGAAAGATTTGCTTTATGATTGTCCCTGTGCCTCATCGACTATGCCGCAAATAAACGAGTACAAAACATCACGAATCTCGGAACGAATCTTCTCGACCTCACTTTCCGAAAGCCTCTTGTCCTTCTCCAGCAATGTAGATACCTCATACTCGCAATCGTTTATATATACGCCATAGCCATCACTATAGTGACCGTTAAATTCTTCAATAAACTCCCCTACCTCAACGCCGTTATAGATTATGGGGTCATGTATATTCGCGCAATCGAGCAAGTTCTTGCTGCAACTGAATGTGCATATGACTTTTTTCCCGCCGAGGATGCTGCTGCCGCTTATAGTATATTCTTTAGCCGAGGAATTGTTATCGGTCTGCGAAACCGGCCAAAACATATACTCGACGCTTGACTTTTCAAAATTAAGCGGCGTCAGATCGGGATAGACCACTCCGGGCTTCGCGTCGATACTGAATCTGCGTTGGATTTCCTCATATGACGAAACAAGCCTGAAGCCCACTCCCGTGCAGGCAAACACGGTGAGCAGCACGGCAAGAAAAGCCGCGGTAAGCGTGCCGCTTTTAATGACACGAACCATTCTCATAGTAATACCTCCTTAGTATTGTAAAAAGTATATGACTGCCACAAACAAACTATATCAAATATCATATAACATGTCAAGCTCATTCCGCAAAATCAGTGTAAAATCGCAATTTGATTTATCGGAATAAATGTGTTATAATATAGTTATGGGAGGGTAAAAAACCCATGCACGCTCAACAGAATATAAGCAAAGGAGATGATATAATAGAACAACCGAGCATAAATGAGCCGACATCGGGCAATCGCAAAGCCGGAACGGTCGGCATCAACCGAAGGCTCAGGAGGCTTGCGCAAACGGCATTGGACAGCCTTGAGCAGGTATTGACGGACGAGAGCGTAAAAGCGACCGACCGAATATCGGCGGCAAAGCTTGTCTTTGAGCTTATAAAGCAGCAGGCGGCAAGTCCTGCACCTGAGGATGTTGGAACGATTAAGGTGGTATTCGACGGCTGTCCGCAGGAATACGCCGAGTAAATAAATGTAAAGAAGCAGGCACGGTATGAGCTTTCAGCCATATCATGCCTGCTTTGGCTTTTGTATTACTGTGTCCTCTGGCTCAAGCCCTTTATCGAGAACAGGAGCCAATCATGCTCGTCGAGGGTTATGACGGATTCGCAGTAGGGGCATTTCGCGCTCTTATTGATGCTAAGAGGCGCACCGCAGTTGGGGCAGTTTACCGTCTTGAACTCGTCCTCTCCCGCCGTCGTAATTCCCGAAGTGCGGCAGAGGTCCCATTCATACGTCATAAACTTTTCCCTGTCACGGCTGCCCTTAACGACCGCGCCCGTGGCGTCGTCCGTTGTATATGTGGTGATACGCGAGCTGAGCTCCACTATGATATGATCCATGCACTCCATTTGGTAGAATCCGCGGAGATTTACTCCCAGCACAGCTATGTTGTCAACATGGGGCGTCTGCCCTCCTTTAACGTAGCTGTCAAGCTGTCTTTCGGTCTGGCTGTAAAGCTCGTCGGTCAGGTAAGGACGCAGGGAGGTTATATCCCTTGCCGTCCAGCAGTTCTGCATCTGCACATAGAGATTGCCGAGCTTGGTCTGAAGCCTTGCGGCATTGAAGCCCTCGTCTATCTTCGTGTATTCGTCAATGGAGCTCAGAAGCTCATCATCGGTGCGCTGTACGGTCGTAACGACCGGCGTCTGCTGTTGCTGCTGACCCTTGTTCTTTCTCCAGATATAGAAAAGTATAACCGCAACGATTATTATAACTATTATAACATCCCCGGACGACAGGTTCCCATCCCTGTAATCGCTGTCCGAGCCGCCGTCAAATATCCAGAATCCACCGCCGGAGCTGCTTCCGCTTGAACCCCAATCGGAATCCGAGCTTCCGCCCCAGTCCCCGCCATAGTCCGAATCACCGCTGAATCCGCCGAAATCGGCAAGCGCACTCATGCTGATCGTCAGCATAAGCACACATATAATTATCGCCGTTATCGCAAAAAACCTCTTTTTCACAATTAACTCCTTTCCTCATAGGGGTGGTATCGTCATTAGACCAACAATATTATATAGCATTTTTCGGCGGCAGTCAAACCCTTAAAGTTTCGGCTTTTGTATATTGTTCTTGAGTTTTATAAAAAGGGATGATTTCATTAAAAGTGGTTTTTTACTTTTTTTAAAAGCATGGTTTTCTCGTTGACAAATCACACGCAACTTGGTATTATATAAGTTAGAGGCGTAAACGCCAAATATTGTATAAAAAGGAGAGAAAAATGAAAAACGTCACTAAATTATTACCTGTTGCTGTCATACTGTTAAGCATGGCATGTCTTCTTTTAGGATGCGACTCCAAAAAAAGCGGTTATACCCTCCCGCCCGAAAGGGAGTGTAAACAGGGCATAGCTGCGGATTCAAAGATTCTCGGCTTCCCCTCGCTTGTGGATGATTACAAGGAAGCCGACGCAGTATGTGAGATCACCATTGAAAGCTGGCTTTCGGAGAACGACGTGTTTACATGTCACAGCGCGAAGGTTGATAAGGTATACAAGGGTGAATTGCCCGATACCATAAACTTCTGTCAGCTCGGAAGCTCAACCTCCCCCTCCGTATTCCCCATATACACGCACGGCAACAGGCTGCTCGTATTCCTTCTCAAATACGACACTCCCGATTATGACAACGCATACGCGCTTGTTCACTCCGATATATCCGCTCTCTATATCGCAAACGCAAGCGACGGTCACTCTTATCTTATAGATTATCGTATGCTGTTCAGCTACAATACCGAGGATAAATATAAGGATATAAAGCTCAACAATGTCAATAGTCAGGAGCTTCTTTCCGAGCTTGCTCAAAACATCAGCGTCGATGACGAGCTGCTTGCAAACAGATTGCTCAATGGTGAAGTGGATCGTTTCTCCGAATTCGGAGGCTTCAGGGTATACGACCTTAACGAGTACACCTCGCTTTTCAGCACATTGGATAAATAATCGGTATAATACATAAAAAGCTGACGCCTGAAAAAAGCAAGCGTCAGCCTTTTTTGTATAAATGAATATCACGCTTTTATCAATCGAGCACGTTCTTCAGCGCGTCCTTTCTGAACTGCGTCGTATACAGATCATAGTAATAGCCCTTGAGCGCAAGCAGCTCGCGGTGCGTACCTGACTCGATCACTTTTCCGCCCCTTATGACGAGTATCCTGTCGGCGGAGCGTATTGTTGAAAGCCTGTGTGCGACAATGAAGCTGGTTCGGTTCTCCAGCACCTTCGTTATGGCGTTCTGGATGAGCTGTTCCGTTTCGGTGTCTATTGAGCTTGTCGCCTCATCGAGTACGAACACGCGGGGATTGGCAAGTATTACCCTTGCGAAGCTTATGAGCTGCTTCTGACCCGTGGAGAGCCTTGCTCCGCCCTCGCCAACCTCGGTCTTATATCCGTCGTCGAGATTGTTTATGAACTCATCGGCGTGAACGAGAGCTGCCGCGGCATAGACCTCCTCATCGGTGGCGTCCGGTCTTCCATAGCGGATATTCTCCATTATGTTCCCCGAAAACAGGTGCGGCTGCTGAAGCACATATCCGAGCCTGTCCTGAAGCCAGAGCTGACTGCGCTCTCTGTAATCCACTCCGTCTATAAGTATACGTCCCTCGGTCGGCTCATAGAAGCGGCAGACGAGGTTGACTATCGTACTCTTGCCAGCGCCTGTTTCGCCTACAAGCGCTATCGTCTGCCCCGCCTTGACGTCGAGGTTGAAGTGTGAAAGCACCTTTTCGCCCTCCTTATAGGCGAAGCTCACATCGTCGAATACTATATCGCCCCTTATATCCTCCCAGTTCTCCCTCTTCGGGAAGAAGCTGTCGCCGTATTTAGCTATGACCTCGTCGCTGTCCCGAATCTCAAGCGGCGTATCAATGAGCGCGATAACTCGCTCTGCCGACGCCTGTGCGCTCTGCATCTCCGCAAATATTCCCGCAAGCTGCTGTATGGGGTCGAATATTCCCGTTGAATACGATATGAATGTGCTGAGCGTTCCGACGGTTATCACGCCTATGCCCGCCCATTTGCCGACAACGCTTATTCCGCCTGCATACAGCGCAAGTCCCGTGCCAACGGAGCCGAGGCACATGACTATCGGTGTGAACATTGCGGAAAGCACCGCCGCTCGGATCGCGGATTTGCGCATTCTTCCCGTTTCGGCTTTGAATTCCTCGGTATTGCGCTCCTCTCGGACGAGCGTCTTGGTCGTTACCGCGCCCATTATGCCCTCGTTCAGCGCACCGGTTATTTTGGAATTCTGCTTCCTGACGTCACGGTAGTGCCTCAGTATCTTCTTCTGGAAGTATACGCATATCACCGCAAGGGGCGGTATTACCGCAAGCACTATTAGTGCGAGCTGCCACTTCATTACGAACATCATTACCATTATTCCGACGACATACGCAAGCGACCACAGCAGGTCGATCAATCCCCATGCTATAAGCTCGGATATTCTTCCGACGTCCGAAACCATGCGCGCCATTATATAGCCGACCGCCGTTTTATCGTAATAGGAAAACGAAAGCTCCTGCAAGTGTTTGAAGCTGTCCTGACGTATGTCATACGCTATCATCGTTTCAAGCTTTCCCGAAGCCATTATAAAGCCCATTACTCCGAGCCCCTGTATCAGTATGAAGCCGGCATACACGAACCCGAACGGTACAAGGCTTTGGGGATTTCCGGACGGTATTATGTTGTCTATCACATAGCGTGAAAGCAGCGGATAGACTATATCCACAAGTGCCACAAATATGTTGGCAAGTATTGTAAACGCAACCGTTCCCCTGGATCTCAGAGCGTATTTAACAAGCCTTTTCCAGAGCTTAAAATCAACCTTTTTATCAAACTCCTCCTCTTGAAGAGCAGAAACTTCAAGCTGTTCCATCAGGCTTCACCTCCTTCCGATATAAGCTCATCGCCGAGCATGTTCTGAATATCCGCTATTCTTCTGTAAAGTCCGTCCGTCCTCATAAGCTCATCATGCGTCCCCTGCTGAACAAGGCGTCCGTGTTCAAGCACGAGTATCTTATCCGCCTCACGCAGAGTTGTTATGCGGTGAGATATTATGAATGTTGTACGGCTGCCCCTGCTTCCTGACAATGCTTCGCGGATCGCCGCGTCCGTTTCGGTATCGACCGCCGACATCGAATCGTCGAGTATGATTATGGGCGCGTTCTGTGTCAGCATACGCGCGATTGCCACGCGCTGTTTTTGTCCGCCCGAAAGCGTAACACCGCGCTCGCCCACGACCGTATCATAGCCCTTCTCAAACTCCTTGACGACGTCGTGTATGGCGGCAACACGCGCCGCCTCATAGACCGCCTCCTCCGGCATATCAGGATCGACTATTCGGATATTTTCCATAATCGTTCTTGAATAAAGGAACGGCTCCTGAAGCACTATGCTTATCCCTTTGCGCAGATGATGCCGCTCAATGTCGTTTATGTTCACGCCGTCTATCAGTATCTCACCCTCGGTCGCGCAGTAGAGCCTTTGCATGAGCTGAACAAGCGTCGATTTGCCGCTTCCCGTAGAGCCGAGTATGGCGATTGTCTCTCCCTTCTTCGCCGTAAAGCTTATATCGGAAAGCACCGGAACCGTGCTGTCCGCGTATTTGAAACCGACATGCCTGAACTCCACCTCTCCCGTTATTGTGGGACTAAGCGCCTTGCCCGGCTCCTCCTCAAGCGGAGCCGACATTATCTCATCTATCCTGCCGAGGGATACCGATGCTTTGCCCAGATCGGCAAGTATCCTTCCGAGCTGGCGCACTGGCCATGTCAGCATTGCCGTATATGAGGTGAATACCAGCATCTCTCCGACGGATATGCGCCCCGTTATCACAAAGTACGCGCCGACGCAGAGGGAGATCATTATTTGCAGGTATCCGAATGCGTCCGAAGCCGACCAGTAATATGCCATGAGGTATGTCAGGCGCAGATTCTTCTTCCTGTGATCGGAGTTCTTTTCGGTGAAATTATCAAGCTCACGCTTCTGCTGTCCGAATGCCCTGACGACCCTTACGCCCGTCAGATTCTCCTGAATGGCGGCGGAAAGCGCACCCTCAGCCTCATCGGCTTCGGTAAAGCTGCTCTTGACCTTTCTGAAATAGATGAAGGATGACAGCGCGAGGAACGGCATCAGCATGACCGACCAGAGCGTCAGAAGCGAATCTATCCTCAGCATTATGACTGCCGCCGTTATCACCATCAGCACGGTTCTCAGTATCTCAAGAAGCTGGTTCTGAATGAACCTCCTTACACCGTCAACATCCGAGGTGCATCTTTGTACTATATCGCCCGTCGAAACATGCTTGAAATAATCATACGGAACATTCGCAAGATGCGTGTAAAGATCATCACGGATGTTCTTGGCTATTCCCTCTCCGGCATATGCCGCATAGCTTCTGCGCAGGAATGTGCTTATCGCGTTCACCGCCGTTATTATGACGAGCAGTATTCCCATTATGTAGAGATGCTCAAGCAAAAAGCCTCGTCCGCCTATGCTCTCTATCCATTGCATCACCGCTTCGGGAACCATTGTGCGCCCCGCCTCATAGCCCTCCTCGGCATATGGCAGCAGCACATAGTCTATTGTGAAGCTCGTTACTATGGGTATCATGTACGACGTGATTATCGCCGCAATAAGTCCCAGCACGGATATTACAAAATACCTCCGCGTTCCCCTCATTATACTGCTTACAAGCTTATAATTGATGGGCGTTCTCGGCTTTTTTCCCGTGTTTTTGTTTTTATCTCCGCTTTGCATAAAACCTCCTTTATATTGTCCAAAATAAAAATACCGCAGGTGATGCAGACCCGCGGTACCAATACGCATAACCTAACAGTATTAATCCGTTACGACGGTCAGGCTGCGCACCGCTACTTCGGGAATGATATTCATAACCTTTACACTATTCAAATAACGCATCTGCGCAACCTCCTTTCGTTTTTTTTCTTATTGACTATACAACATTTTTCCAACTTTTGCAAGGGGTTAAACAAAAAACTTAAATATATTATTCACTTTGCGCTCACAAGTGTTGACAGGAAGGATATTTGCGCATATAATTAGCTTCGTTAGCACTCAAGTAAAATGAGTGCTAACAGGACGGTTTCGGATACGGCTGTGCATCAGTCGGTGCGCTTATTCCGACTCCTTCCGAATTAATTATGTTTAAAAACAATTTACTATAGGAGGAAAAGCACAATGAAACTCAGACCTCTTTCTGACAGAGTGGTTATCAAATCTCTGGAAGCCGAGGAGACGACCGCAAGCGGATTCATACTCGCCGGCAACGCCAAGGAAAAGCCCCAGATGGCTGAGGTCATCGCCGTAGGTCCCGGCGGTGTGGTCGATGGCAAGGAAGTTACAATGAACGTAGCTCCCGGCGACAGGGTATTCTATTCCAAGTACGCAGGAACCGAAGTTAAGGTGGATGGCGTTGAGTACATCATCGTCCGTCAGAATGATATTCTCGCTGTTGTCGAGGACTAAACTATCAGGAGGAAAACTATTATGGCAAAGCAGATAAAGTACGGTGAGGACGCGAGGCGTTCCCTTGAAAAGGGTCTTGACACACTTGCCAATACCGTTAAAATAACACTCGGCCCCAAGGGTCGCAATGTCGTTCTCGACAAGAAGTTCGGTGCGCCCCTTATAACCAACGACGGCGTTACCATTGCCAAGGAGATAGAGCTTGAGGATCCCTTTGAGAACATGGGTGCGCAGCTTGTAAAGGAAGTCGCCACAAAGACCAATGACGTCGCGGGCGACGGTACAACCACCGCTACCCTTCTTGCTCAGGCAATAGTCCGCGAAGGCATGAAGAATGTAGCTGCCGGCGCAAACCCCATGGTAGTGCGCCGCGGCATCGAGAAGGCCGTTGAGGAAGCCGTCGCGGGTCTTAAAGAGATTTCCAAGCCCGTAACAGGCAAGTCCGAGATAGCTCAGGTCGCCTCCATATCCGCTTCGGACGAGCGCATAGGCACTCTCATATCCGACGCCATGGATAAGGTCGGCAACGACGGCGTTATAACCGTTGAAGAGGGCAAGACCATGAAGACCGAGCTTCGCTTCACCGAGGGTATGCAGTTTGACAGGGGCTATGCCTCCGCTTACATGGTCACCGATCCCGATAAGATGGAAGCCGTTCTTGATGACCCCTACATTCTCATCACCGAGAAGAAGATAACCAATATTCAGGAGATACTGCCCGTTCTGGAGCAGATCGCCAAGCAGGGCCGCAAGCTCCTCATAATCGCCGAGGACGTCGAGGGCGACGCTCTCGCAACCCTCGTTGTAAACAAGCTGCGCGGCGTATTCACCTGCGTTGCGGTCAAGGCTCCCGGCTTTGGCGACAGGCGTAAGGAGATGCTCAAGGACATCGCCATACTGACAGGCGGCGAGGTCATTTCCGAGGAACTGGGTATGGAACTCAAGGACGCCACTCTGGCTCAGCTCGGTACTGCCCGTCAGGTCAAGGTTGACAAGGAGAACACCACCATCGTCGAGGGCGGCGGAAACAATGAGCAGATTCAGTCCCGCGTTAAGATGATCAAGTCCCAGATCGCCGAAACAAAGAGCGATTATGACAGGGAAAAGCTTCAGGAGCGTCTTGCTAAGCTCGCGGGCGGTGTTGCCGTCATATCCGTCGGCGCGGCGACCGAGCCTGAGATGAAGGAGATCAAGCTGCGCATAGAGGATGCTCTCAACGCCACAAAGGCTGCCGTTGAGGAAGGCATCGTTCCCGGCGGCGGAATCGCTCTCATCAACGTCATTGACCGTGTCAAGGCTCTTGAGAACAGCACCTCCGGCGATGAGAAGACGGGCGTTCAGATAATCGTCCGCGCTCTTGAGGAGCCCCTCCGTCAGATTGCCGCTAATGCCGGTCTTGAGGGTAGCGTCATCGTTGCCAATGTCCGCGCCTCCGGCAAGGTCGGCTACGGCTATGACGCCGCAAAGGACGAGTACGGTATGATGTTCGAGAAGGGCATCATTGATCCTACCAAGGTAACAAGGAGTGCGCTCCAGAACGCCGCTTCCGTTTCCTCCATGGTACTCACAACCGAGAGCCTCGTCACCGACATTCCCAAGCCCGAAGCTCCCATGCCCGCCGGCGACCCCGGTATGGGCGGAATGTATTGATAAGCAATAATCCATGATATTAAACCGACCGTCGGCATTTCCGGCGGTCGGTTTCATTGAGGCGGAGGCAATCTGAGGAAAAATGTCACTCAACAAGAAGACAAAGAAATGGCTTGAAAAAAACTGTAACGTAAGCTTTAACGGCAAAACCGTGCTTATAACAGGCGCGAACAGCGGCATAGGCTTCAAAGCATCGGAGCTTATGGCATACCTTGGCGCAAACGTCATAATGGCTTGCAGAAATATAAAAAAAGCCCAAGCCGCAAAAGCAAATCTGCTGCGCGATTATCCAAAAGCCCTCATTGACATAATGTCGCTTGACATTTCCGACACCTCATCCATCGGCGCGTTTGTCGAGGATTTAAAAAGCGGCAATGTCGATGTGGACATATTCCTGAACAACGCCGGAATATTCCGCAAGCCCGGACAAACTACCAAGGACGGCTTTGAGCTGGTTATGGGAACCAACTATCTGGGCTCGTACTATCTTACCGAAATGGTGCTGCCCTATCTTGAAGGCTTGGCGCATGAGGTCATTTATATCAATACCATCTCGATAATCCACAAAATAGGAACTGTCGATTACAGCGATTTCTTTTATCGCAAGCACTACAACAGCTTTGCGGTATACGCCCGCTCCAAGCTTTGTCTTGCTAAGTATACCTATTACATATCACAGCGGAATAAGGACAGCCATGTCCACATACTGATGAGTCATCCGGGCATTGCCATCACTCCGCTCGGCACCGAGGCTTTCGGAAAGGTCGTTGGGCATCTGGCGACAGTTCTCGGAGGGCTTTTCAACTCCCCCGAAAAGTCCGCGCTCTCCCTGCCCTATATAATTGCGAATGAGCCGCCCGCAGGGAGCATTTCCGGCCCACGCGGATTTCTAAACGGTTGGGGCTATCCCGCCGTCAATAAGGTTCGGCGCAATGTAAAGACAGGCGGAAGGGAGCTTTGCACGTTTTCTTCAAAACAGATTGAAAACGCGCTGCGCACAAAGCATCAATAAAAGCACTGCAATAACAGGCAAGACAGGCAGCATACATGGCACTCGCCGCGCAGGGGTATCCGCCCGCAATAAGCCGAAAAGCTTGGCGGAAGCTGCTCAAAGGCTTTGGAAAACAATCGAGCGTATAACAAAAGACTGCCAATCCATGTTGAACGGCAGTCTTTTAAGCACCCATTATACCGTTATCCAAACCATACAATAAAGTCGGAGGCGGTATCAGAATCTGAAGTAAATAAACGGATTATATCCGCTTGCGACAAGCGACGCGATACAGAACAGGAGCGCGACAAGCACGAAAACTATATCGAGCCATTCAGCCCAAGGTTTATCGTCGAACTTATGCCTGATGTTTGCGCCGAGGGGGGTTGAAGCGATTATCGCAACAACAAGCAGGGGCAGGAACGAGATGACGAGCGTAAGCGCGTCGTGGGATATAATTCCCGACGAAAAGTCGAACAGCGATCCGAGAAACTCAAAGAGCTTTGACAGATCGGTGAAATCGAACAATGCCCAGCCGAGTACCGCGACAAGCATGGCATATACATGACGCAGAGCCTTGGGCCATTTCTTGAGCCACTTGCCGAGGAAAAGCTTCTCCATGACTACAAAGAAGCCATGCCAGATTCCCCACAGTACGAAGTTCCAGCTTGCGCCGTGCCACAGTCCCGTGAGAGCCCATACGACGGCAAGATTGAATATCTGACGCGGCATACCCTTTCGGTTTCCGCCGAGGGGTATATACACATACTCGCGGAACCATGTTCCGAGGGATATATGCCATCTGCGCCAAAACTCCGTTACGCTTTGGGAGATATACGGATAATCGAAATTCTTGAGGAACTCGAATCCGAACATTCTTCCAAGACCTATCGCCATATCGGAATAACCGCTGAAATCGAAGTAAATCTGGAGCGTGTAGGAAATTATGCCGACCCATGAGCCAAGCACGCCGTTTGACATGGCGTCGGCTCTCAATCCATTCCACAGCAGGGCGACCTGATTCGCTATCAGTATCTTCTTGGCAAGACCCACCATGAAAAGCTTTATACCTGAAGCAAACTGAGCTACGCTCTCGTGCCTTCCCTTGAGCTGATCCTCAATATCCTTGTAACGCACAATGGGGCCGGCGATGAGCTGTGGAAACAGAGCGACATAAGTTCCGAACAGCATGGGATTCTTCTGAACCCCGGTATCGCCGCGATACACGTCTATAACATAGCTCATAGCCTGGAACGTGTAGAAGGATATTCCTATCGGCAGCATCCCCTCAACCCCTATGTTGACATTCTTGAGCTGAGGAATTATTCCGCTTAGGCTCTTATAAAGCACATCCTTGGCAATGGGCGCGGGCATGTTCGCCATGGAGGGTATCAGCCCCTTTACGGTATCGAACACGAACGGAGTGTACTTGAACACACCGAGCATGAGCAGATTCAACACCACCGACACAACGAGCGCGATCTTGGCTCCTCTGCCATTGCCCTTCCGTCTGCATCTGCCCATGATAAGCCCTGCCGTATAGTTCATCAGTATTGAGAATATCATCAATATGACGCATATCGGCTCGCCCCAAGCATAGAAGAACAGACTTGTGATACACAGTATTATGTTGCGGTAAAGTCTATTGGGTACTATGTAATAGAAGAACAGTACCGCAACAAAGAATACCGAAAGAAACAGCAAGCTGGAAAAAGTCATCAGCCGATCTCAGCCCTGAGAACATTCATCATGGCGGCATTCTCGGTTCCTATGCAGTAGTAAACCCAGTTGCCGACGGTTACGACCTCAGCAGCCTTTATCTTAGCAGCCTCTTCTGGGCTGTATATTTCGGCTACCTGAAGCTGACGGGCAATCCTGTCCTTGAGCAGCGTGGCAAGCGTCTTTGCATACTCCTCGCTGCTGAGCTTGAAAATGGCGACCTCATCGGCATTGAGGGAGGGATTCTCGGACATATACCATGCGGAATCCTCTATCATTGCGGCGTCGATGCCATATACGTCGCTGAAATCGCGGGAGGGAACAGCCGTCATAGCTTCAAGCTTGCCCGCTTCGCTGACAGCGGTGTAAATCTCAGCCGCCGACTTTGTAACCTGCTTCTCCTTCTCGGAGGAGCCGCTGCAGGCTGTGAGCATGAGTGCAAGAGCCATCATAACAAGTGTGAATACGGATACAATTCTTTTCATAGTAATATTCCTTTCGTATTTAAAAAATTAGTTACCTGATTTAATCGCGGTTGCCGCCACTCCGCGCAGAACCTGCGCCCAAATGTCATAAGCGGCAGCCGTCTGATGCACATAGTTATCGCTGCAATACTCAGCCTTGAGATAGCCGTCCGCGCCGACGAGGTGGCTTGCTATATCAACGAAACCATAGCCCCTCTCATTGCACAGATCACGCAGCTTTTGGTTGAGCGCACGCAGATTGACATTTGTCAACGCCTTCATGTTGGAATCGTCGATGAGGTACATCGCGCTGATTATGTAAATCTTCGCGTCGGGTGTCTTATCGGTTATGTTTTTGCAGAGCTTGCCGAAATTCTCAGCCGTGCCGTCAACGCCGTAAATGGCGACGTCGTTAAGTCCGAAGCAGATGAAAACCTTCTTGGCTCCCATCATCTGGATGGAATCCCAAATCAGGTGCTGCTGCCCCTGATATAGCGGATGCAGGCTGTTTGCTGTGACAGGTTCCAGCGCATGACCCGTGCCGTAACTGCCCTCGCAGAGGAAGCGTGTCTGTCCGAAGAATTTAGGATTGGTGCTGAGTTTATTGTTATTGTAGTTCTTCCAGCCGAGCATTATGGAGTCGCCCACGAATACCGCGTCGGAGAACCATTCCTCCGCCTCCGCCTCGGAAAGCCCCTGCAAATCGGTTGACATGGTATTGAGCCGCAGAACCTGACCTTCGGGAAGCTGTGACTCAGCCGTAGGAGCGGGCGTGACGATCGCGGCTGTCTGGCTCTCGGTAGGCACGGGCGCGTCGGTAATCTCCGCAACCTCGGTAGGCTCGGCGGAAACAGGCTCCGGGCTTTCGCTCACGGGCGCATCCGTCGTCAAAGCGGTCTGAGTCTGAACAGGCTCGGAATCAATATCTATTATTTCATTGTCATTCGTGCATCCGACAGCTCCTGCAAGAAGCGCGGCGGCTATGACAGTACAAAGTGCTTTCTTCATTATAGTACGGTAAAACTCCTTTCAAATCCATAACGGAAAAAATCCGCAATGTATTTTATCACACAGCAATTCCAAAGTCAAACGCATTTGGATTGCTCTTTACAATATACCGACTCAGAAAAAGCCGAGAGGCATCCCTCCCGGCTTGATGTTTCGATTATCAATCATCACCTATACTTTAATACATTCAAGGCTTTTTATTCAAACCTTGCTGTAAGAGCGAAGCTTGCATGTGCGCCGTCCGCATTATTGCCGCTGTTCTGACCGAAAAGCTCATAATCGGCGTCCTCGGAAACGAGATTTCCCTGCGCATCGAACCAACCGACAAAGCTCTTTCCCTCGATGGGCTGCGCCACCGCGTGTACCTCATAGCAGCTCCCGCCGCTCCAAGCAGAAACACCGGCATATCCCTCTCCATCAACATTGACATCAAGCTTGAAGGAAGGCAGCTCCGACAGCTCCGTTTCCGCTTCACCCGTTATATCACACAGAGTGTGGGATGCGGAAAGCATATAGACCCTTTCGACAAACCCGCCGGAGAGCTTTGCTTCTCCCTGCACCATGGGGAAACGCATCACGGCATTGTTCTGCTTTGCCGCTATGGGAAGCTCCGTCGCGTTTACTTCGTCAAATATGACATTCCATGTATCAACTGTCGCAAGTGAAGCAAGCCCGGACAGGTCAAGCTTTCCGACAAGCTCTGCCGTTGTGCCATCCGGCTGCTTGAGATTGAGCTGCGTCACATTGCCGTCAGCATCAAAGCGCACATAATTGTCATAGCCGTCGCTGCCGTCATACCAAGTTGAGGTATCTTCCGGATCGTAGTTGGGAAAGCACTTTTTGCCGTTTGTGATTCCTTCCTCATCCTTCTGCTCAAAGAAGGTACGCAATACGGAATAATCATGCTTATCGGTATTGGTATTAGCTGTATCCGCAGTTGCCTGCGTTTGCTGCTCCGTTTCCGCCGCCTGCTGCGTGGGATCGGTATTGGTACTCTCCTTGGGATCATTACAGCCCGCTGCCGCAGCAACCACGAGCGCAGAGAGTATGAGAATCAATGCTTTCTTCATATTTTTCTCCGAATGTTCTTGTGTTCTTATCAATATTCCGAAATGCACATCGGAAGTATCAATCGTTGAATATGTTCTTGAGCATATCCCTATGCCCTTCCCTTGAGCCGGAGCGATATGCCGTTACAGCTCTTTCGATTATGACCTGCCAATCGACGGGTATCGTGGCTTTCGCCCTTTCACCGACGGGCAGTATGCTGTTATCGGCATAGGCTTTTTCTATCCTTGCCGCCATGCTCTCCGGATCATGCTCGGCGGTATAGCCGTTCACTCCGTCTTCCACGATTTCGGCTGAGTTCGAACCCCTTGACAGCAGGGACGGGACGCCCACCGCCGCCGCCTCGCGCAGTACGAGAGGAGCGTTATCATACAGCGACGGGAAGAACAGTATATCCGCGTTCGCGTACACGCCGAACAGCAGGTCGCGCTTGACTATCTTTCCGAGGAAGTGCGTATGCTCCACTAAGCCTATCTCGGCGGCATACTCCTTTATGGCATGTTCGTTGTAGCCCGCTCCGGCAAGCAGCAGATAGTATGAATCGTCCTTCTCGACCAGCAGCTTTAATGTGTCAAGTATCAGCTTCAGGTTCTTTTGCCATATCATCTGACCGACAAAGAGAAGCACCTTTCTGTTTTTCGGTATTGAAAACTCGCGGGCGGCCTCCTCCTTGAGTTCGTCTATGTTTTGGGGTATTTCCGCCATTTCGATACCGTTTTCCATAACGTATATCTCACCGTTATAGCCATAGCTTCTCAGCGTTTCCGCCGTAGCCCTGCTGCAAGCCCATACATAATCCGCCTTTGTGTAGAAGTTCACGACGGAGTCCACCATAATCTTTGCGGCAAGCTTGCTGTGAGTGACATTATAAGCGTCATCATAATACTTACTATGGAACGTAGCCACAACCGGTATGTGGTACTTCCTTCCCAGTCTCAGAGCCATTTTGCCAACCGAGAACGGGGAGTGAGCATGTATCACATCGGGAGGGTTCGTCGCAAATCTTTCCTTAAGCTTCTTCGAGGAAAGGTCAAACGGTATCGCAAAGAATCCCGGTATCCTGAATGAGCCTGTCCTGTAAACCTCATAGGAAATCTTGCTGTCATCGTCATGTTTACTCTGCTTGGGACATACGACGAATGCCTCATTGCCTGACCCGTTTATATGCCTCGCATACGCGTCAACCGTGCGAATAACGCCATCGACTGCAGGATAGAATATATCCGTAAACAGACCTACACTCAAACTTCCATTCTTGGGAGGGGTTTTCAGCCTTGCCTTTGGCTCAACCGTACTCCTCGCGATGAGTACAATGCCGCATACAAGCCATGAGTAATAGACCAGTATGCGCCAAGCTATCATCGCCCAGAACAGCATACCGCCATTGAGTGACGAGAAAACCGCATAGAAGGAGCCCTCCGCCGCGCCCGCATTGCCCGGTGTGGGAACGACCGTTATCGCGGCGTATATGTACACGACAAGCGAAAATACCGTCCACCAATCGCTTGCTCCGCCGAATGCCCTGAGCATGAAGAACGGTATTGACAGTATGGCAACCTGATACATAAGCGAGAAAAGTATCAGCTTTATAAATACCATGGGATGACTTGCAAAAAGCCTTATGCACTGTATGTATTCGTCGATGCCCGCAAGCCATTTTTCACAGGTGGCGTCAACATCCTTTATGAGATGGAGCCATCCGCCAATCTTGACTATGCCCCTTACCATCGCCTTAAAAGGCCTTGGGATAAACGCGAACATGATTATGGCTATCGGAAGCAGAGTATAGAGCAGCAGTCCCACATACGCCGTTATGTTAAGCAGAGGAACAAACTGCATAACGCTCCTGTTGGATATGAATACAACAGCTCCGGCTATTACAAATGCTATCTGCTGTGTTAAAAAGCCCATCGCGGGAGCCGCCGCGCTTGTTCCCGAAGAATAGCCGCGCTTTTTCAGATAGTGTATCTGGAAGGGCTGTCCTCCCGCCCCAAACGGTGTGACATTATCATAGTATTTACCGAGCAGTGCGCACTCCAGGGCTCCCTTGCGGTCAAATCTTCCCTCAGTCAGCATGAGCATACGACGGTATTTGAGATAATCCGCCAATACCGCTATTCCAAAACAGAGTACGCCGAAAGCCAGATATAGTATATTTATATCCGACGCTTTCACATTCTCAACCTCACTATTGCCGAACTCCGTCATGGCTATATATACAACAATGAGTATATTAACAATTAGCGTTATTACAAGGCCCGTCCGCCTTTTCTTTGTTTCTTTATCCTGAGCCAAGGTGCATCCCCCAAACAGCTATACAATTATTAAGGTATTCTATCATAATCTCTATCAACATGCAAGAAAATTATGATTAAAAGTAAACATATATCATCATAGCGGAGAAGGTGTAACCGACGCCCCTCCGCTGAAGCTCATTTTATTAAATTCAGGCTACCTTTTCCGCGACTTTAAGCACCCAGTTTGTTATAAACGGAACCTCTACTGGCTCGTTCTTGAGTGATTTGACCGCGCATGCGACCTCTACGATCAGCAGTACAAACCACAGTATAAGAATTATCGCCGCGAACATAACCGTGCAGAACACGAAGAAAACACCCGACGCACCGGTTATCGCCCTTATTATGAGCCAAAGCACGACCGGCACAAACGCCAGCACATCAAGCACTATGCACACTACGCCCGTATGTATGCAGGCTATGCGGGCATGAGGCTCCTTTTCTATAAGGAACAGTATCACGCAGAGTATCGGGAACACAAAGGCGCACCAACCCGAAAGCGCGCAGATAAAATGCAGTATGGCGGCAAATACATTTCCGCTCATGAATGAAAATAGAGTACATCTGTTCTCTTCCATGCGGTTACCTCCCTCTTTAACATCAGTATTGATTATAACGCATTTTTATACATATCGCAAGGGTTTAAACCGCAGCACGGTAAAAGGGTTTGTAAAATGTATGTAAAATAAGAGTCCTGCCGCGCATTGCCCTGTCAAAACAAAAGGCGCGAAACCCCGACGCGCCCAAGCAGTCAGATATCAACCGTTTCAAAAGCTATGCCCAATCCATTGAGCAGCTTAACAAGATCGACGGTTCTCAAAACAAGAGTGGATGTATCAACATTTGGGTGAACGCATATATTCTCCCATGAGAGTACATCCCTGTCAACGGCGACATGCAGACATCCCTTTTCATATGCCTGCACAGCATTGGGATTCAGCATTCCAAGCACCGAAACGGCTCCCCGTTTAAGCCCAAGCACGTCCCTGAGCTTTTCGGCCGATCCAAAGCTCAGACGTGACGAGCCGAGCTTTCGGCTTACCTCGGAGGTTTTGAAAGGCTTATCCGCGTCCATCATAAGCAGGTAAAATTTGTTTTCCGACCTGTTTGTAAGAAAGAGATTTTTGCAATGCCTCGCGTTGTATTCGACGCCTATCCCATCGCACAGCTCCATTGTGGAAGCAGACGAATGCGTCAGCCTGATAAACGGTATACCAAGCTCCTCAAGCTTTTCAATAGGTAGTTTTTCCTCTTCCAAAATACCTTCCAAATCAATATACATATCATCCTCCGTTGTCTTACTCAACGGATTATACCATGAAAAAAAATTTTTGCAAAGTAAATACTTGCATTTCCGGGTTAATTGTATTATCATGGTAATCGTGATATTATAGGTTTGGAGGCAATTATGGAAGAACTGCTGAACAATATTTCTTCAGCTTTGAACGGCAATGTCTGGCTTGCGCCGTTATTCGCTCTGATAGGTGGCATATTGACTTCACTCATGCCCTGCTCCCTGTCAACGGTACCTCTTGTTATAGGATGTGTCGGCGGAGGCTCAACAAAGGGGCAAAGGGCTTTCTGGCTCTCCCTGCTGTTTGCCATTGGTTCAACAATAACATTTGTTTCGCTTGGAATAGCGGCGTCCTTTGCGGGGCTTCTGCTTGAAAAAGCCGAGATATGGATGCACCTGATACTTGCTGTCCTTCTTATTCTGATGGCTTTGCAGATGTGGGGCGTAATAGACATAATCCCAACGGGAGCCGTTATGTCGGGCAAACGTCTTAAAGGCTCATGGGGGGCATTCGTCGCGGGCTTGCTCGCGGGTGTGTTCTCCGCTCACTGCGCCACCCCCATAATTGTTGCTCTGCTTGCCATTGTAATCGACACGGGAAGGATATTCTATGGAATTATACTGCTGTTGTTCTTCTCGGCAGGTCATGCGATACTTTCCATAATTGCCGGAACATCGACCGGACTTGTACAGAGGATATCCGAAAGTCCCAAGTATGAGCGCATAGGCAGGATAATCAAGCTATGCCTTGGCATTCTGATAGCAATAGTCGCGCTTTGGCTGCTCTGGGAAGCCTTCAGCGAGGGCGTTCTCGGCTATGAGCATGACCACGATGCGCTCATCCCCATGTTTTACTGTAGATAATTTGATATTCAGAGGCGGAAGATATGGCTATTATCAGAATACGCGACCTTAAACAGAAACGAAGGGCAAAGACCCATCCCCTGCTCCCCGACGCCGTCGAGGGCGCGAGAATAAAAATCTGCGCAACAGGTTGTTCCCATTGCAGCGCAATGCGGCAGAACACTATTGAAGCCGTTAAAAGTCTGGGGCTTGAGGATCAGCTTGCCTGCATATCCACCATTTCCGAGATAACCAAGCTCGGAGTTATGGCAACTCCGTCCCTTATAATCGACGGCAGGCTTGTTTCTTCAGGCAAGGTGCTGAAGCCCGAACAGATAGTCGCTCTGATACACGAGGTGATGGAACGCCCGCAAAGCGACGACTGATATGTATCGGGAACTAGAAGCTATGAATTTCGGTTTTTCGTATGTAGGTCTGATATTTCTTGTCATGCTGATGTTACCCAACCTCATGTGGACAAAAAACCGGCCTAAGGATTATGAAAAATATGTCGCCAACGAGAGCCGAGAGCTTTTGGCTTTTGAGAGAATCGGGGAGATACTGGTTTCATGCGCATCAATCATCTTCTCCGACTTCAATATCAAGCCTTGGTCAAGCCGGACATTGTGGCTGATTGCGGCTTTTCTTCTGATGGTGCTTTATGAGGTCTATTGGATAAGGTATTTCAGAAGCGAAAAGACCATGAAGGATTTTTACAGCAGCCTACTCGGAATCCCCGTCGCGGGAGCAACACTCCCTGTTCTTGCATTCCTGATGCTGGCGGTTTACGGTAAAAGCATAATACTCGGAGCTTCTGTTCTGATTCTCGGAATCGGGCATATAGGCATTCATTTAATGCATAAGCGGGAAATCGAACAACAGGGCTAGTCGGCTCGTACCGAGCTGCACTCCCAATACGGCATTGGCTGACTATACCTCGACAGCATCTAACGCGGACAATTTGCTTTCACGCAAAAAGTATAGCTTTCAGAAAGGTAAGGGTACTATAGAATGAGATGTTCATACTGTAACAAAAACAATAAGGACGGTGCTCTTTTCTGCAAACGCTGCGGAATAGGGCTCCCTCAGCCGGGGCCGGCGGCAAAGGAAACCACGGTCGAGCATATCATATCCGAGGATGCCGCAGAGCATTCCGCATCGGAATATGAGAATACAGTTATTGAGACCACAGGGGAAAGCTCCGGACGGCAGCGTCATTTGAAGCATTTGCTCATGTTTATGCTGTTCGCAATAATTCTGTTTGCCGTCGTATACTTAGTAATAAGCTTATTTGTGAATCGGAGCGAACCCATACTTGCCGCCAGAGGCAGCTATACAAGCGTTAACGGAGCGGTGATATGCAAGGGTTCAGTTCTTGCTCCCGGTGATGAAAGCGTAAAAAGCACCGTAACAAACCTCAGCGGTTCCATGGGCGGTTTGCTCACCGGCGACGGATTCCTCTACAGCTTCGTCAATGAGCATGAGGTGCTTGTATCCGGGAACATAACCCGCTTCATATCATCCGCAAGCGGAAGTAACCTCATATATGAGGATCAGTATGGCTATCTTTGGAGCTATGCCTGCGGTCAGCCGGACAGAGCGCCCATATGTATATGCAATACTCCCGTCAGGGAAAACTTTGTTGTTTCTCCCGACGGAAGGATCGTCCTTTTCAACAAAGTCAACGACAGTATGCTCTATATGTTCAAGGATGGCGTTATCAGCAGCTTGAAAGACGGTCTTAGTCCCATCTCCGCAGCCGATAGCGCAAGGCATATATACGCCTTCTCGGAGGAGGAAAACGCCCTGTATCATATCGACAAGCGCGGTGCTTTGACATTCCTCCGTTCCAATATAGCTTCGGAAATATACCTCAACAGCACCCACGATGAACTGGTTTTCTCCACAAATATAGGCGACGAAGCGGTTATGACCATGCTCTTTAACGGGAACGGGGAGCCGATGACCATATGCAACTCATTTAATACGCTTGCTCCCATACCCACCGTTACGGGGATAATAATGACCGAAACCCTGCCGTCGCATACGGTTTACACATTCCCTTACAAGTCCTTTGAAAAGAAGCTCTTTTGCGGAGCGGGTATAGTCCTGTATTCCCGTAGTGAAGTTCAGGGGATTGAAGGTCTGCCCTGCTCCTGCGCGGTCATGAGCGACGATTATAAGCTGCTCTATTATATCAGCGATGGGAAGCTTATTATGAGGGACAGCAAGGACTATGAACTTAAAACGGTAATATGCGACGACTGCATCAATTTCGCCATGTCATCGAACGGACAGAAGCTCTGGTATCTTAGCTCGGACAACATCCTCTCATACCAGCAGGGCTCAAAGGTGAGCCTTGTAGCTCCCAATGTTTCCGACTTCGCGGTGCATCCCGACGGCAACCAAGCCATATACCTGTCAGGCGGCATTGCGTGCAGGAATATCGGCGGCAATACAAATGTCAGCTATTATTATGATGAGAACCTCGGAGTGATGATGCTTGCTGCCGATAAATACGGTCTGTATGGCTATACCACCGATGAGGGCTGGTCAAAGCTCACAACCGGCGGCAAGAAAATAAACTGGCATAAATCAAGCAATTTGGGCTGAAGTATTGAAGAAAACGCAATAGGTATAAAAATGGTCGCGGACTTACAATAGTCCGCGACATTTTGGTGGTCGCAACAGGACTCGAACCTGTGACCCCATCGATGTGAACGATATGCTCTACCAACTGAGCCATGCGACCTTATTCTGTTTTGCCTTCGTTCGAGTTTTACTCGAACCATCTCGCTTCGCTTTCTCGCCCACCGGGCGCGCTCAGCTCGATGCTTCATAGATGTGGACGATGCTCTGCCAACTGAGCCATGCGACCATAACCTATTCTCACAAGCTTGGATGATATTTCAACCCCTTGCGTCTATACATTATACACCCGATTTGTTTTTTTTGCAATATCAAAAACAACTTTTATTAAAATTGTACTTTATAATCATTATAAACGGCGAGCCGAAAGCTCATCGCCTCGGCTCGCGCCTGTTTCATCCTATAATCGGTTATGATTATTTATCTCCGGGGATAAGGCCCTTTCTTGTCAGGTCGATCTTTCCGTCGGGCTTTATGTCAATGACCCTTACCAGTATCTCATCGCCAAGGGAAACAACGTCCTCAACCCTTTCGACGCGGTGGTTGGCAAGCTTGCTTATGTGGACAAGACCCTTCTTGCCGGGTTTGACCTCGACCTGCGCACCAATGGGCAGTATATTGACTACCTTACCCAGTATTACGTCGCCAACCTCGATATCCTTGACTATGGAATCAATTATGCGCTTTGCCTCAGCGGCGGCTTCGGCGTCCGTCGAAGCTATGAACACACGTCCATCGTCCTCAATATCAATCTTAACGCCCGTCTTGGCAATTATACCGTTGATCGTCTTTCCGCCGGAGCCGATGACCTCACGAATCTTATCGGGATCAATGGTGAAGCGAATTATGCGGGGAGCATACTCTGAAAGCTCCTTATTGGGCTCGGATATGGTTTCGAGCATCTTGCCGAGTATGAACAGTCTGCCCTGACGAGCCTGCTCAAGCGCTCTTGTGAGTATCTCCTCGTTTATGCCCTTAATCTTTATATCCATCTGTATGGCGGTTATGCCGTCCTTGGTTCCGGCGACCTTGAAGTCCATATCGCCCATGAAGTCCTCAAGACCCTGTATATCCGTCAGTATGGCTATGTTGCCCGTCGTATCGTCCTTAATAAGACCCATGGCAACGCCGGCAACGGGCTTCTTTATGGGAACGCCCGCGTTCATAAGTGACATTGTGCTTGCGCAGATCGACGCCTGTGACGTCGAACCGTTGGAGGATACGACCTCGGAAACGAGGCGTATTGCATAGGGGAACTCATCCTCGGATGGAATCATGGGAAGAAGCGCCCTCTCTGCAAGTGCGCCGTGACCTATCTCGCGGCGTCCGGGGCTGCCAAGACGTCTGACATCGCCAACGCTGTAAGGAGGCATATTATAGTGATGAATATAACGCTTGAAATCCTCCTCGCCTATGCCGTCGATGGTCTGACCGTCCCCCAACGTGCCGAGGGTGGTTATAGTCATAACCTGCGTCTGTCCCCTTGTGAACACGGCTGAACCATGTGTGCGTGGCAGTATGCCGACCTCGCTCCATATGGGGCGAACCTCCGTCATCTGACGCCCGTCGGGACGAATACCCTTATTGATTATCTTGTCGCGGAGTATCTCCTTCATCAGATTATAGAGTATTGCGTCAATGTCGGCTTCCGCGTCGGGATATTCCTCGGCAAAATGCGCCTTGACGTCCGCCTTAACCTCTTCGGTTCTCGTTTCGCGCTCGGTTCTGTCGAATGTATCAAGCTGATACTCGACCTTCTCACGCGCATACTCTATGACCTTATTTTTAAGCTCCTCATCGGGAACATGTATCTGCGGAACTATCTTCTCCTTGCCAACCTCCGCCTGTATCCTGTCTATGAAGGCGACAATGTCCTTTATATAGCAATGGGCAAGCAGTATGGCGTCGAGCATCTCCTTCTCGGAAACCTCATTCGCGCCTGCCTCGACCATCATAACGGCGTCGCGTGTGCCGGCGACCGTCAGGGCAAGACGGCTGTTTTCCCTCTGTTCAAAATCGGGATTGATAATGTACTCGCCATCCACATAGCCAACGGAAACCGCTCCGATGGGCCCCATGAAGGGAGCTTCGCTTATCGAGAGTGCTATTGATGAGCCTATCATGGCAAGTATCTCAGGCTGTACGTCCTTCTCAACGGACATGCATGTAGCTACAACCTGAACGTCATTATAGAATCCCTTCGGGAAAAGCGGACGAAGCGGACGATCAATAAGTCGGCTCGTCAGAACCGCCTTCTCGGATGGACGTCCCTCTCTCTTTATAAAGCCGCCCGGAATCTTACCTGCCGCGTACATCTTTTCCTCATAATCACAGCTCAATGGGAGGAAGTCCGCGCCCTCACGCGGCTGCTTTGCGACCGTGGCACACACGAGCAGTGCTGTGCCGCCGCAGGAGATCATTACGGAACCGCCCGCCTGCTCGGCATATTTGCCGGTAACGGCAGTTATAGTGCGGCCCGCAAGCTCCATTTCAAATGTTCTCTGCATTTCTCAAATGCTCCTTTATATAATACTTTTAGTTTTAACTTGTTCGTTTGGGAGTATGCCGGTATTTCCTTGTGGAGGCGCAGGTATTATCTTCAAAAGAAAGTGGGTACTCCCGCCCACTTTCCGTTAAATCCTGATTTACTTTCTGATATTCAAAGCAGCAATTATCGCTCTGTAACGCTCAATGTCCGTGGACTTGAGGTAGTTGAGCAGACCGCGCCTTTTACCGACCATCTTGAGCAGACCACGACGGGAATGATTATCCTTCTTGTGTTCCTGAAGATGAGCTGTAAGATGATTGATACGCTCTGTCAGAAGAGCTATCTGAACCTCAGGGGAACCTGTGTCACCCTCATGCAGAGCATAAGTGGTGATGATTTCATTTTTACGATCCTTATCCATTTTGTGCCTCCAAATAAAATAATATCCCTGCAAGCCGCGTAAAACGCCGGAGTTCTCGTTCAACGAAGCAGACAGTTTGCCCCCATGCCATGCTTTGCGGCATATCATAAAGACATCTAATTATAACACGCCAAAAGCCCCTTTGTAAAGGGTTTTTTGGCATTCATTCAATATATTTTGACTTTTCGAGTATGCTCCTTGCGGCGTCAATATCCGTTGATATCTGCTTTGAAAGCGCGTCAAGCGACGGGAATTTTATCATGCCGCGGAGCCTTTCCACAAATATAACCGTCATGGGCTTTCCGTAGCAGTCGCCGCTGTAATCGAGCAGATGTGTTTCCACCGTAACGCCGCTGCCGTTGACGGTCGGATTGGAGCCTATGGACGTAACGCCCATGTATCTTTTGCCATCCAGCACGACCGCTGTGGCATAAACCCCCTCCTTGGGCATCTGACGCTTGTCATAGCCTTCAAGATTGGCTGTCGGGAATCCCATGCTTGTACCGATATGCCTGTTCGCGCCTACGACGCCGTCAAGCTTCATGCCCTTTATCTGGTACTCCTCCGGGCCGAGCCAGACGATGACCTTCAGCTCGCCGTCCCTGACCTCGCCCAAGCCTAAAAACTCATCATTGAGGTATATCCTGTGCGGCAGGCATTCCGCTTCGTGCATGAACTTGATGCCGGCTCCATGCAAGAGAAGCTGTTCCTTTTTAAATGATAAGCCGCTGACGCGAATCTCCGGCACATGGGCTATCGCCCTGTCCATGGGTATCACCGCGTCCTTGAGAGTTCCTTCGTCCCGCATTTGATTAAGCTCCGCTATCGAATAAGATTCCTCCAGCGTAAACGCTCCCGACTTTGTGCGAAGCAAAAAGCCCATGTATGCCGGGCATCCGAGTGCCGCGCCTATATCCTTGCAGAGCGTTCTGATATAAGTTCCCTTGGAGCAGACTATCCTTATCAGGAAGCGGTTTTTCTCCACCTGCCTTATAAGCTCCAGCTCGAATATGCTTATCCTGCGCTTTTTATTCTCAAGCGATTCGCTTATCTCGCCCGCCCTCGCAAGCTTATACAGCTTCACACCGTTGAGATTCAATGCGGAGTAAATCGGCGGGGTCTGCTCTATCTCGCCGACAAATCCCGAAAGCGCGGTAGAAAGCTCCTCCTCCGTCACCGTCTTATCGGAGCATGCGATTATGCTTCCCGTTGCGTCCTCCGTATCGGTGGCGACGCCTATGACAAGCTCGGCAATGTACTCCTTTCGCTTATCGACAAGGAAATCAAAAAGGCGCGTCGCCCTTCCTATGCAGATGGGCAAAACGCCCGCCGCCGCAGGGTCAAGAGTGCCTGTATGCCCGACACGCTTCTCTCCGAACACACGCCTGACATCCGTAACAGCATCCGACGAGCTCATTCCCGGAGGCTTTAAAACACAAATCACGCCCTCAGTTTTCATATGCGGCAAGCTCTTCCTTCACATCACGAATCACGTTCGCAATGGTCGTAGACAGCGGCTCCTTTGAGGTATATCCTGCCGCCGCCGCATGTCCTCCGCCGCCATACTTGCCGGCAATCTTGCCGACGTCGGCGCATTCCTTTGATCGCAGGCTCACCTTATATGTCCCGTCGCGCCCCTCTCTTATGAATACAGCGACACGAACCGACTCAACGTCCCTAACATTATCGACTATGCCTTCGCAATCCTCATTGGAGGCTCCGTAGTCCTTCATCTCTCCGACCGATAATGTGGCAAGACCTATCCTTCCGTCGTACTCAAGCTTCATATTTGAAAGCACATGCCCCTGAAGTCTTGTCTTGACATAGGGTATGGTGCGGTATATATTGCGGTTTATCTCCGTTATATTAAGCCCGTTCTCATACATATCGGCAACCATCCTTATGCAGCGGGGAGTGGTGTTCGAGTATGTGAGATTGCCGGTATCGGTGACTATACCCGTGTAAATACATATGGCGGCGTCACCCGAAACCGGCTTGTCCAACGCCCTGTACAGATCGAATACTATCTCGCATGTAGCCGAAGCGTCGGCTCGTATAAGATTGACTTTTGCATAGCCCTTGTTGGTGAAATGATGGTCTATCGTCATCGTATGGCATGCGTTTTCAAATATATGCTCCGCCTTCTTAAAACGCTGTTTATCGGCGCAGTCCACCGCTATAACGCAGTCGAAGCATTGCGCGTCCTGCGGAAGCACCACCTTATCCGCATTCGGAAGGTAGCCGTATATGTGAGGAACCGGCTCCTCGCATATGACCTCCGCCCTCTTGCCCATTCCAACCAACAGAGCGTAAACAGCAAGACCTGATCCAAGGGTATCCCCATCGGGGGATACATGGGTCAGTATGCTGAATGAATCATATTCATTAATCCCTTCGATTATTGCATTTAACGCATCGAGGTCATTCATCTTCCGGATCGCTTTCCTTTCGTGAGATGTCAAGTCCACTCAAAATCTCTGAAATATGAACCGAATACTCTATTGAATCATCGAGTTTAAATATGAATTTGGGAATGTGACGCAGGTCAATGCGTCTGCCCATCTCCCTTGCGATAAAGCCCTCGGCGCGATTGAGCTGCGCGACCGTTTCGGAGCGGACTTCATCATTCCTGTCATAAACCGATATCCAAACCTTACACTGCTTGAGATCGTTTGTCGCTTCAGCGCGCATAACCGTAGTCAGCGGGGATATTCTGGGATCCTTCATATCCCTTATGACGTCGCTGAGAGCTTTTTTAATCTCCTCATTTATTCTGTCAAATCTGGTAAAACCCATTATTACCTCGTTAAAAATTCCTCAAGCTTAACGCTTGACCTCCTCCATCACGAAGGCCTCTATAACGTCGCCCTCATGTATATCGTTGAAGTTCTCAATTCCTATGCCGCACTCATAGCCCTGAGCGACCTCTTTAACATCATCCTTAAAGCGGCGCAGCGATGAAATCTTGCCCTCATGCACTACTATGCCGTCCCTGACAACTCGCACCTGAGCATTGCGCTGAACCTTGCCGTCGGAAACGTACGCGCCCGCTATTATACCGACGCCGGGAACCTTGAACGTGTTCCTTACGCTTATTGTGCCAAGCTGAACCTCCTGATATACGGGCTTGAACATACCTTTCATAGCGTTCTGAACGTCCTCTATCGCCTGATATATGACGCGGTATGTGCGGACGTCAACCTTCTCCTGCTCAGAGAGTGTTTTCGCGCCCGCATCCGGACGGACGTTGAAGCCTATAACTATGGCGTTTGAAGCCGATGCGAACATGACGTCCGAAGCGGTTATCGCGCCGACCGCGCCATGTATGCACTTTACACGGACTTCCTCGTTTGAAAGCTTCTCAAGTGCCTGCTTGACCGCCTCGACGGAGCCGTCCACATCGCCCTTTATGACTATATTCAGGTCCTTAACGTCGCCCTCTGCTATATGCGAGTACAGATCCTCAAGAGATACCTTGGAGAGCTTCTTCATCTGCTCCGCTCTTATCTTGTTCCTGCGCTCCTCCGCAACAAGCTTCGAGAGCTTGTCGATATCCGCGACTATCATCTCGTCGCCTGCCGAAGGAACCTCGTTGAATCCAAGCACCTCAACCGCCATGCTTGGGCCTGCTTCTTTGACACGCCTGCCCTTATCGTCCATCATCGCTCTGACCTTACCGAAAGCAACTCCGGCGACTATTGGATCTCCAACCTTCAGCGTTCCGTTCTGGACAAGCACCGTTGCGACGGGGCCCCTGCCCTTATCAAGCTGGGCCTCGATTATTGTACCCCTTGCCTTACGGTCGGGATTCGCCTTCAGCTCAAGCACTTCCGCCTGCAAAAGCACCATCTCAAGCAGAGTGTTCAGATTCATCTTTGTCTTTGCCGACACCGGAACGGTTATGGTATCGCCGCCCCAATCCTCGCATATAAGCCCATGCTCGGTAAGCTGCTGCAATACGCGGTCGGGATTCGCCTCAGCCTTATCCATCTTGTTGATAGCGACAATTATGGGAACGCCCGCTGCCTTGGAGTGGTTTATAGCCTCAACAGTCTGTGGCATAATGCCGTCGTCGCCCGCGACAACGAGTATTACGACGTCCGTTACCTGCGCGCCACGCGCACGCATTGCGGTGAATGCCTCATGGCCGGGAGTATCTATGAATGTAATCTTCTTGCCGTTGCATGTGACTGTATACGCGCCTATATGCTGCGTTATACCGCCTGCCTCGCCCTGTGTTACGGAGCTGTGCCTTATGGCGTCAAGCAATGAGGTCTTACCATGGTCAACATGGCCCATTATGGTGACGACGGGAGGACGCTCCACGAGGTTCTCATCCTTGTCATCCTCTCCGACCGCCTCGGCAAGTGCTTCCTCAGCCGTTTTGGGAAGCTGAAGCTCAAGCTCTATATCGTAATCCGCGGCTATAAGCTCGCATGTTTCAAAATCTATCTCGTTATTGATGGTAGCCACATTTCCCATCATAAACAGCTTCTTGATTATCTCCGCCGCGGGCTTGCCGATCTTTTCGGAAAGCTCACGAACCGTTATCATCTCGGAGGTCAGAATCGCTTTTTCGATCTTGACGGGTTCGGGCTTGTGCTGAACCTGCTGCTTCTTCGCCTTTCTGCGATTGCCAAAGCCGCCCTCATCATCCCACTGGTTTGCGGAAGGAGCGGTTTCCTTCATGATGGTCTTCTTATTCTTGGGCTGCTTCTTGTCGTTGTCGAATGTGCGGACATACTGCCCCTTATTTTCGTGCTGACGGTTATTCTGAGGGATGACCGTGGCGGAAGCACCGGATTGAAGCCTCTGCCCCTGCTGATTCTGAGGTCTGCGGTCATTGCCGCTATTCCTGTCATTGGCAGGGCTCCTATCGCCGCTGCGGTTCCTGTCAGCAGCGGGCTTATCGTTGCGCTGATTGCGGTTCCTGTCGCCGGACTGGCGGCTCAACCTGTCGTCACGCGGCTGTTTTTCCCTGTTCTGCCTGGCGTTGCCGCCCTCGGCATTGGCATTCGCGCCTTCCCTTGAGGGCTTTTTATCACCAGTCCTCTTTTCGGGAATGACCGCTTCGACCTGCTCGGTTTTTTCCGACTCTTTGCTCGTCACGCTGTTTGTTACCTCATTCGCTAAATCAACATTGTTGTTATCGGTTTCCTTGTCCGCTCCGACGATATCCTCCTTGACGCTGACATCTGGAGAATCCGGCTTGACTTTTTCTTTATTTCCCGCATTTTCCACATATTCCGCAGGCTTCGCGTCATTAGCAGGCGTTTCATCGTCCGGGGTGTTGAAAAGCTCGGAATCAGAGGAGTACACACCCTTTTGTCCTCCGGACTCAAGGTATTCCTTTCTGCGCTCTTCCTTTTCTCGCTCAGCTCTCGCCTTTGCCTCGGCGCGTTCCGATTCCAGGAGCTTGCCTTCCTGACGCTTTGCCTGCTGGAGCGAGCTTGTAACATCCTCATGCAGCTTCTTAACGCGCTCAAGCAGCTCCGCCGTCCTGTCCTCGATCAGCTTCGCAGAATCTATCAGTTCATTCCTTGCCATACATTTCACCCCCAAAGTTAGGATCGTTTTCTTTACATGCGCGCAGTGCCATCTGCGCGAATCCCTTATCCGTAATACAGGCGACCATATGCGCCTCACGCCCTATCGCCCTTCCGACGTCCCCGCAAAACAGTACCGGGACGCCGGCATTTTTGCAAATATCCGTCCAACGCTTCTTTGTGTTGTCGGAAGCTCCGCTGTCAATGACCGCGACATACGCTTTGCCGCCCTTTAATGCCTTTTCCACCGCGGTTTCCCCCGACTTGACTCTGCCTGCCTTCATGGCAAAGCCGAGCGCGGAACACAGCTTCTCATCTGAACCGCAACTCATTGACCGCCGTCACGCCTTTCCACCTCGCCTGCAAGGCTCTCCATGACCTCCGGAGATATGCTTATCTCAAGCGCCCTGTCAAGCGCGCGGCTCCTGACCGCCTTTCTCAGACATTCGGCGTCGGGACATACATAGGCTCCCCTTCCGTTCATCTTGCCGGTCAGGTCTATGCAGGCACTTCCGTCCGCATTCCTGACTACCCTTACAAGGCTTCTCTTCTCTTTCATCGTGCGGCATCCGACACACATCCGCATTGGTACTTTCTTTGCCAAATGATAAACCTCTTTTCAGCTTACTCTTCCTGAGATTCTTCCTCGTCGAACACTTCCGGCTCCATATCGAACCTCTCAGCATCCTCGCCGTCTATCTCCTCATCGGCAGCGGACTTGGATTTTATATCTATCTTCCAGCCTGTGAGCTTTGCGGCAAGCCTTGCGTTCTGACCTTCCTTGCCGATAGCCAGCGAAAGCTGATTGTCAGGGACTATTACCTTGGCTGCCTTCTCCTCCTCATTGACGTATACCATCAGCACTCTCGCGGGGCTGAGCGCCTTTGCGATATATACGGCGATGTCGGAATCCCACTCGATTATGTCTATCTTCTCGTTGTGTATCTCCTGCACAATGCGCTCTACCCTTATGCCCTTGGGCCCGACGCACGCGCCGACGGCGTCCACATTGGGATCGAAGGATACGACGGCGACCTTTGTCCTCTGACCCGCCTCACGCGCGATGGACTTTATCTGTATAACGCCGCTCTGTATTTCGGGAACCTCAAGCTCAAAAAGACGCTTTACAAGACCGGGATGCGTCCTTGAAATGAGTACCTGCGGAGCCTTGTTATTGCGCTGAGCCTTCAGAACATACGCCTTGATGCGATCGCCGGGATTGTATGTCTCACCCTGTATTACCTCATTGAAGGGTATTATGCCGTCCGTCTTGCCGAACTCGACATATACGCCGTTCTTCTCGACGCGCTGTACGATGGCTGTGAGTATCTCGCCCTCTTTCTCCGCAAACTCGTCGAATATGGCTCCCTGCTCCGCTTCCCTTATGCGCTGTATTACAACCTGCTTTGCGGTCTGAGCGGCTATCCTTCCGAAATCCTTTGTGAATGCCTCGACCTCAAGAACGTCGCCCACCTCATAGAGATGGTTTATCTTCTTTGCCTCGGCAAGCGAAATCTCCGAATTGGGATTTGTAACCGTTTCGACAACGGACTTTGAGGCAAATATGCCTATCTCGCCCGTGGTCGGATCCATGGTTGCCCTTACGTTTGTATTGACATTATAATTGCGTTTATAGGCGGAAACAAGCGCCGCCTCAATGGCGTCAATGAGTACATCGGCACTTATATTGCGCTCTTTCTCAATCATCCTCATTGCAAGCATAAGCTCATTCGAGTTCATCTTTTATTCTCCATTCTCCTTACGTTTTTCAAAAATCAATATGAGGTCGCAGCAGGGCCGCGTTCTTCTTTAAAATGGTGAAACGTCCCTTATCCGTTTCGATGGTGAAGCTTTCATCATCATGGCTCACAAGCCTTCCCACAAAGTTTTTCTTATCGGAAAGCGTCTTGTCCTTGGGAATCGAATACAGCTTTATATCCAACAGGTTCCCTATATTCCTGTCAAAATCCTTTGACAGCGTCAGAGGTCTGTCAATTCCTATGGAGCTTACGGTCAAATAATACGCCTGCTCGATAGGATCCGCCTCGTCAAGTATCGGCTCTACGGCACGGCTGACCTTCTCGCAATCATCAAGGTCAACGCCGCCCGGCTTGTCGATTATGAGCATCAGCTCCCAGTTATCATATTCCTTTCGGAACTCAACGGTGTAAAGCTCATATCCAAGCTCGGTTATGGTCGGCTCGACTATATGCGCGACTTTATCAAGAAGCTTCAAATTCTGCAAACCTTCCTTTTCAAAATTAAAGAGCGGGTTTTGCCCACTCTTACTAAACAAGCATACAGCTCATTTTCGGAAACCAAACGAAACCGCACGGGACGATTCCGTAACTACTGGCATAAATATAACACATTTTATCCCGTTTTGCAAGTGTTTTTTTGCTTTTAAAGCAAATTTATGCTTATTTTTATCCAAATCGAGCTTTATAATACACGTCCCGCTCTTCAATGTGACAGCTTCATTCCGCCGTCAGCTCCCGCTATGGCTTTGTTCGCCGTTTATACAGTATGCCCCAACATCGCAAAATATCTGTCGGCAAATCAAAAAAGCTCAAACCGGCAGCAATAAATCATTTTTCGCGCTTTTTATTACAAAATAAGTCACGCATAGCCAAATTAAACTATGGAAATGCGTAATTAGCGGCATTACAATTTCAGTAAGGCACAAAGGCAAAATGTTGTTTGCCGTCGATAATGCCAAGTATATAACCGGAGGTAATCAATTATGAGCGAATATCGGATTCTTTTAGCGGACAGCAATGCGGGTTTTCGTCGTGCGGCGGCGGATTTTTTCAGAACAGACAAGGATATTATCAGATTTGTCGAAGCGGTGGACGGTCAGGACGCCCTCGAAAAGCTCCGTGAGGAGCATTTTGACGTGCTTATCTCGGAGCTTGTCATGCCCAAGCTTGACGGGCTTGATCTTCTTGAGGCGCTGCAGGACGAGCCCTCCTCAAAGCCGGATGTTATAATAATAGTGTCCTATATGAGAAATGACGGACTGCTCCAGCGCGCGTTTGCCAAGGGTGCGACTTACGTCATGCTCAAGCCGCTTGAGCCGGAGTATCTGTATAAGCGTATGCTCGATCTTTGTCAGACCAGCGCGGCGGATGCCGAGAAGAGCGCGGCATTCTCACCCACCGCAAAAACGCTTGACGAGAAGATAACGGCGGTGTTCCTGTCCGTCGGCATCCCCGCCCATATAAAGGGGTATCATTATCTGCGCGAGGCTATACGCATGGTATTCTACAAGCCCGAACTCATAAGCCATATAACAAAGGAGCTGTATCCCGGCATAGCCAAGCGTTTCAACACATCCCCATCTAAAGTCGAGAGAGCCATCAGGCACGCCATAGAGGTAAGCTGGACGCGAGGCAAGATAGAAAACGTCAACAAGCTTTTCGGATTCAACATATACGGCAAGAACGAGAAGCCCACAAACGGAGAGTTCATTGCTCTTGTAGCGGACAAGCTCATAATAGAGGATGGCAGAGCCGCCCTGAAGCCCGCCGCCCAAACCGATGTCAGAATAGCGGGAATTTGAGAATTAACACAAAACCGTTTCCCGTAGTTTATACGCAGATTTGGAGCCTGCATCCACACATGTTCAAACGCGATTCGGGGACGCATATCATAGTTTCACACTTTGACCGCGTCCTCCCTTTTCCATATACTTTTCCCTGCTGTAAATTATTTTCCATTGGATTGCGTCTGTTTTGTTTTTCAAATTTTTCCACATCTTTCATCCTCCTCAAACCCCACTTAAAGCCTTAAAAAGTGGATAACTATGTGGAAACTGTGGAAAACTCATTGATATATACTCCTTTTATGTTTTTTTGATTACGTTTCTTGCATGATAAATTTTTTCTCGTACAGGTTTCCTGAGTTTATTTCCTATTTGGGAGAAGCCTTTTCGGAACGTTTTTGATTGCAGAAAAAATTTCCTGCAATGCGTCTGCATAATAAAAGCGAAGAAGCAGAATCTAAAAATGATGCTGATACTAAGATACGGTAAAAGCGACGCAGTTGGAATCAATATTATAACCGTACCTTGGTATTGATTAAAGGTCTTATACAAGACGGCATAAATGCGCGCAAAACATGCGTACATGAAAGGAGAAAACGAAAATGGATACACTTGCACTCATACTGATCGTTATAGGTGCGCTCAACTGGGGACTTATAGGCATATTCCAGTTCGACCTTGTTGCCGCGATATTCGGTGGAATGAGCGGTGTACTGTCCCGTATCATCTACACAGTCGTCGGGCTTGCCGGAGTATGGGGTATCACCATGCTGTTCCGCAGGCACAACAGGGATGCTATCAACGCGGACGTGGATTAACAGCTCCCACACACTTAAAAAGAACTGCCGGAGTTTTATCCCTCGGCAGTCCTTTTTATCATTCGGCGTATTTATTATTTAGGTAGACAATGATTAACTAACGCGCTGGAAAAGTGCCGATTTAAAAGCATATGGTTTTCAACCAATCTCAACTGCTCTACCGCGCCATCTTCCGGTAATTACACGGATATACCTCGCAGGGGCGGCACATCTTGCTTGATTTTTCGATATTCCGCGCCTATCGCGGCGCGTACGCGCTGGCACGCGCGGCTCCCTTTGGTCGCAAATTCAACACCCTCAAAGCTCGGTTGAGTTAATCAGCATTTACTTAACATATTTCCCGATTATACCGATTATTATTTCAGTCGCAAGCTCCATGCCCTCAACGGTGATATGCTCATATGGGCCGTGATAGGCATAGCCTCCTGTACCGAGGTTCGGGCAGGGCAGACCCATGAAGCTTAAACGCGCTCCGTCCGTGCCGCCCCTGATGGGTTCCGTAATCGGCTCAAGTCCCAAGTCCCTGACAGCCGCCATCGCATTCTCTATGAGATGGAAGCAGGGCTTTATCATCTCAACCATGTTTCTGTACTGATCCTTTACGGTAATCGTCACCGTTCCGCTTCCGTATTTCTCATTGAGAAGCTTTTCAATATGGCTCAGTGTGAACTTCTTTGACTCCATCATTTCCAAGCTGTGATCGCGTATTATGTAATCCATCGTCGCCTTTTCCACATTTCCGCTCATATCGCAGAGATGGAAGAAGCCCTCATAATCCTCCGTATCCCTCGGCGTCTGTCCGGACGGGAGCATTGAGTTGAACTCCATTGCGACAAGCAGAGCGTTCACCATTGTATTCTTGGCGGAACCAGGATGCACATTGAAGCCGTTCACTTCGACATGGCACGAAGCCGCATTGAAATTCTCATACTCGATTATGTTCTCCTGTCCTCCGTCAACGGTGTAGGCAAAGTCCGCTCCGAAGCCCTTAACGTCGAAGCAGTCGGCTCCCCTGCCCACCTCCTCATCGGGAGTGAACGCGACAAGTA
The DNA here is from genome assembly GCA_902787375.1 of uncultured Eubacteriales bacterium. Lineage (GTDB taxonomy): Bacteria > Bacillota > Clostridia > Christensenellales > CAG-138 > UBA3857. The sequence continues at coordinate 9,946 of CADAGD010000004.1, read as the reverse complement.
TCCTGCCGTGAGGCTTTTTCTCGTCAATGATGCGCTCCGCCGCTGTCATTATCTCAGCGACGCCCGCCTTATCATCCGCGCCAAGCAGCGTTGTTCCGTCGGTAACTATGAGCGTGCGCCCCTTGAGCTGCTTCAGATGCGGAAACTCCGCCGGACGGAGGCTCCTTCCGCTCTCGCCGAGCGCGACCTCGCCGCCGTCATAGTTCTCGATGAGCCTCGGATTCACGCCCTCGCCATTGAAGTCGGGAGCGGTATCCATGTGCGCTATAAAACCTATGGCGGGCTTATCCTCATAACCTACTGTTGCCGGTATGGAGCCATAGACATAGCATTTATCATCGACATGCGCATCCGTAATGCCTATCGACTTCATCTCCTCAACGAGAGCATTCGCAAGATCGAACTGCCTCGCCGTTGACGGAACCGTCGTGCTGTCGTCATCGCTCTTGGTGTGTATCCTGACATATTGCAAAAGTCTTTCGTATGCCTTCATAAAAACTCCTTTATAATAAAACAATGTTTAAATTAAAGCGTCCGCGAAACACGGACGCTTTTCATCTCATTCAAATCTTATTTATGATCGACGCTGTTCATGTGTACAATGAGGTCAACGAGCTTGTTGGAATAACCCCACTCATTGTCATACCAAGCAACGAGCTTTACAAAGTGGTCGTTCAGCATGATGCCGGCGGTCGCATCGAATATGGAGGTGCGGGCGTCGGAATAGAAATCGCTGGAAACAACGGGCTCGTCTGTGTAACCGATGATGCCCTTGAACTCCTCGGACTCGGAAGCGGCCTTCATAGCAGCCTTGATCTCATCATAGGTGGTGGGCTTTGCAAGGGTGCAGGTGAGGTCAACGACGGAAACGTCGATTGTGGGAACGCGAAGGCTCATACCTGTCAGCTTGCCGTTGAGGGAAGGAATAACCTTGCCAACAGCCTTGGCAGCACCTGTGGAGCTGGGAATGATGTTGTGAGCAGCCGCTCTGCCGCCGCGCCAATCCTTCTTGGAGGAACCGTCAACGGTGAGCTGTGTGGCTGTGATGGAATGAACGGTTGTCATAAGACCCTCTACAATGCCGAAATTGTCATTGATGACCTTGGCAAGAGGAGCAAGGCAGTTGGTTGTGCAGCTCGCGTTGGAAACAACCTTCATGGAAGGATCGTATGTTTCATGGTTGACGCCCATTACGAACATGGGAGCATCAGCGGAAGGAGCGGAAATGACAACCTTCTTCGCGCCGCCCTCGAAGTGAGAGGAAGCCTTCTCGGTGGTGGTGAACTTGCCGGTTGACTCAACAACATACTCAGCACCGCACTCCGCCCACGGAATCTCAGCGGGATTCATGCAGTTATATACATTGATGACTTCGCCGTTTACAACGAGCTTGCCATTCTCAACCTTGACGTCGCCGTCAAATCTGCCGTGAACGGTGTCGTACCTGAGCAGATAGGACATATAATCAACATCGAGGAACGGATCGTTTATACCGGTAACGATGATGTCGGGGTTCTTGATAGCCGCGCGGAAAACAAGACGGCCAATACGACCGAAACCATTAATACCAACTTTTGCTGCCATGTGTAAAAATACCTCCGAAGATTTTATATTCTGATAATCACAGCCCGCGGTATAAACATACTATCCTGACCGCGAAGCATTGCCGAGGATTTGAGCAATAAACAAATCCACAGCATTTTTATTATAGCACCTTTTTCCAAATAAACAAGCCAAAAAACACTTCTTTCAAAAAATATAAATCCAAGAACTGCGAAAATGGCCATAATACGGTTGAAGCTGTCGCTCCGACACGTTTTTTACTCCTCCACTCTCTCTATATCTGCGCCCAACGCTCTGAGCTTCTGTTCAAAATGCTCATATCCTCTGTCGATATAGTGGATGTTTCTGACGATGGTCGTACCCTCCGCGCTGAGGGCGGCTATTATAAGGGCGGCACCGGCTCTCAGGTCGGTAGCGCGGACATTCGCGCCATAGAGTTTATCAACGCCCTCTATTGTCGCCGTTCTGCCTGTCACATTTATGGACGCGCCCATGCGTATCAATTCCGGGACATGATTGAATCTGTCCTCAAATATGTTCTCGACAATATAGCTGTTGCCCTTTGCGAGCGTCAGGAGTGCCATCATCGGCTGCTGCAGATCGGTTGGGAATCCTGGATACGGGAGCGTCTTTATATTGACCGCGCGCAGTCTTTCGCCGCCCTGAACATGCATATAGAACTCGGTTCCGTCATCACCCTCTGTTATATGCGCGCCGCACTCCATGAGCTTTGCCGAAATCGCCTCAAGATGTGTGGGGATTATGTTGTTGAGGACGACGCTGCCCTTTGTTGCAACGGCTGCAACCATGAATGTTCCGGCTTCTATCTGATCGGGAATTATGGCATAGCTGCACCCATGAAGCTGCTGCCTGCCCTTAATCCTTATCACGTCCGTGCCGGCACCCTTGACCGACGCGCCCATCATGTTGAGGAAGTTGGCTACGTCTACGACATGGGGTTCCTTGGCTGCGTTGGCTATTACCGTCGTACCCTCGGCTCTGCATGCGGCGAGCATAATGTTTATTGTCGCTCCCACGCTTGCCATATCGAGGTATATTTCATTGCCGACGAGCTTATCGGCGTGCGCATACACTATTCCGTTGCGTATCTCGATATCCGCGCCGAGCGCTTTCATTCCCTTTATGTGATAGTCTATGGGACGTACTCCTATCGAGCATCCTCCGGGAAGCGCGAGTGCCGCATGTCCGTATCGTCCGAGCATTGCGCCGAGCAGATAGTATGACGCCCTCATCTTGCTCACCATTTCGAATGTGACTTCGTAATTGGTTATCTTTGTAGGGTCAATGCGCATGCAGCCATTCTCGTAAAGCTCGACCTCGGCACCCATAAGACGCAGTATTTCAGTTAATACATGGACGTCATCTATTATTGGCAGATTTTCGATTATACATGGTTCCCCGGCAAGTATCGCCGCAGGTATTATCGCCAGAGCGGCATTCTTGGCGCCGCTTATTGTAACCTGCCCCTCAAGGGGCTTCCCGCCTTTAATTCTGTAATAAGCCATAACAAACCATTCCTTTGCAGGGTAATATTATTCATTAAAAAACGCAATCCGTCAAGCCTTTATGTCATTCTCTGACAGTATTTTCAATGGATTATATGCTATTCCGTCAACTCTTAGCTCAAAATGCAGATATGCGACGGTATCTGTTGATTTAATGCTGCCGATAGCATCGCCTGCCATGACCAGATCTCCGACGCTGACATTGGTCTCATAGATTCTTGCGTACCTTGTTGTAACACTCTTATCGTGCTGTATCTCAATCTGAATGCCGAGCGCACCGCGTTCGATAACGGAAACGACCACTCCTTTGCAAGCTGCCGTTGCCTGTGTTTTCGCGGGAACCTGTATGTCTATGCCCGGATGGAAGCTCTCCTCCGTGGGTCCGAAATACCTGATTATCTTCCCCTTCACAGGAGGCTCGAGTATAACATATTCTCCCATATCCGGCTTGTCGCCGTAATTCGGATCGCCTGTGTATTGGAAGGGTATTTTCATTGTCCCGATGCTTATATCTCCGTCCAACGGCTCCATAACCGTGTATGTCTCGGTTTCGCCCTTTTTGCTCAGAACCCCATTCACATACTCATCGGAACGCATTCTGCGTTCAATGCCGTCCCTTCCGAGTGTATTGACGATCCTCGTCCCCTCCTGGATATTGCTGTCATTATGCACGTTATCCTTATGGGACAGCACGCCGTCCTCGATTACCGCCACCTTGGATACGAATTTGAGAGGGGTATCTTCCCCTGTAAACAGGCTGAACGCGGAATCGTAGTCCGTTGTTTCATCATTCTGATCCGCCTGCTTGAGCTCGACATCCGTAACAAGCTCGGTCACAGCATTTACGGGCAGCATATTTTCAAAGTATCCGCTGACATTCATCATCAGATCCTCCGCCGCCTGAAGGCTGCTCATTACGACATATCTCCTGCCGTTTACGATCACGGCAGTCTTGAGATACTCCTGTTGTGTGGGCGCGGGCGTAGCCGCCGTCTGTGTCGGCATAACCGTTGGCTCCGGAGTTATGTTCTCGGTATCGATCGGCTCATCGCTCAGCATGACTTCCGGACGCTCCACATTATCGGGAGAGTTAAGCTTTCCGGACGCTCCGCGAAAGACTATGGCAAACACAACCATTGCCGCAAGTATGGCAATGAAGGCTGAAAAGACTATCCATGTTTTGCCGCGCTCCCTTGGCGCATCCGGACTTGTAAGCTTCTGCTGTTCTTCCATTATCGTCTTAATTCGCCGTTCTATCTCGTCACCGTCATTGTGCCGGCTTATAGCTGTCCTTTAATCCGACCGTGCGGTTGAATACCGGATGCCCCTCTTTGCTGTCCCTGTCCGCCGTAAAATAGCCCGTGCGCATGAACTGATAGGGCGTACCCGGCTCAGCGTCCTTGAGGAAGGGTTCGACAAAGCCGTGCTTTACGATTATCGAGTTCGGATCTATGCTCTCGATAAGGTTATCGGTATCTATCTCGGTATCATTGAACAACGGTTCATAGAGCCTGAACTCAGCGGGTATGGATCCCTCCGCGGGAACCCAATGTATGGTTCCCTTGACCTTGCGCTGACACTCGCCGCTCCTGCTTTCGGGATCATATTCGGCGCGTATGAGCGTAACATTGCCGTTCTCATCCTGCTCCCAGCCCGTGCATTTTATTATGTACGCACCCTTGAGGCGAACCTCTCCATCGGGCTTGAGCCTGAAGAATTTTTTGGGCGGCTCGACCATGAAGTCGTCACGCTCAATATAAATCTCACGTCCGAAGGGAACGGTGTGCTTTCCCATATCGGCAGCTCCCTCAACGGGCAGATTGTCTATGCTGATATTCTCCGTCCTATTTTCATCCCAATTCTCGATAACGAGTTTGACGGGGTCGCAGACAGCCATAGCCCTCGCCGCATTCATATTCAGATTCTCCCTTACGCAATGCTCAAGCATGGCGGCGTCAACGACGGAATCCGCCTTTGCAATGCCCGCTCTTTCAAGGAAGTCCCTTATGGCGGCAGCGGGGTATCCCCTCCTGCGCATGGCGCAGAGCGTGGGCATTCTCGGATCGTCCCATCCGGAAACCGCCCCGTTCTCGACAAGCATCCTGAGGTATCTCTTGCTCATTACCGTATTTGTGATATTGAGCCTTGCAAACTCTATCTGGCGGGGCTTACGCTCAAACTCGCACTGGTCTACAACCCAATTATAGAGCGGTCTGTGCGCCTCATATTCAAGCGAACAGAGCGAGTGTGTGACGCCCTCTATGGCATCCTGAATGGGATGCGCGAAATCATACATGGGATATATGCACCATTTATCGCCCGTATGATGATGGCTGCGGTGGAGTATGCGATAGAGTGCGGGATCGCGCATATTGATGTTGGGCGACGCCATATCTATCTTGGCACGAAGCGTGCGAGCACCGTCGGGGAACTCGCCGTTCTTCATCCTCTCAAAGAGGTCAAGGTTTTCCTCGACCGATCTGTCGCGGTATGGACTGTTTATGCCCGGCTCGGTCAAAGTACCGCGGTACTCCCTTATCTGCTCCTTGTCAAGATCGCATACATACGCAACGCCCTTCTTGATGAGCTTTACGGCAAGCTCATAGCATGTGTCGAAATAGTCGCTTCCGAAGCAGAGCTTATCCCATTCAAAGCCCATCCATTTTATATCCTGCTTAATGGCTTCGACGTACTCTACGTCCTCCTTTACGGGGTTGGTATCGTCAAATCTTAAATTGCAGCTTCCTCCAAACTTTTCCGCCATTGAGAAATCCACCCACATGGCCTTGACATGTCCGATGTGCAGATAGCCGTTCGGCTCAGGCGGGAAACGGGTCTTTACGACCGGATATTTCTCATAGTCTTCCGCTATAAACTCCTCAATAAAGCTGCGAGATACGTTTGTATCCTCCATATAAGAGCCTCCATAAACACATTAATTCAGGGTAGATTATCTATCAATATTGACCATCTGTCAAGTATTTTCTGACCATTTTTCGCAAAAACGCCAAAAAACCATGCCAATCGGTTCAAAAGTTTATTAAAAGCTCTATACTTTTTCGTAATGATGTGGTATAATCTATAAAATATTAAAACGGAGGTAATAAAATGAACTGTCCTAATTGCGGTACATCCGCCAATGAGAACGATAGATTCTGTGTCAACTGCGGTACTCTGCTGAGAAAGCCCCAGCCCGTTGCCGAGCCTGCGGCAAAGGAAGCCGCGAGCGGCGAACCTGTGATAATACCCGCCGCCAATGAGCCTGAGCCCGATTTCAAGGCTGACATCGAAAAGGCAAGCACAGAGGTCAAGGCTGCCATAAAGCAGACCGAAGCCTCTCCCGCTGAAGCAGCAAAGACCGCTGCCGAAGCCTCAAGACCCGTGATAACCGCAGTCGAGGCTCCCAAGCCCGAACCCGTGCCTGAGCCTTCAAAGCCCGCCATTGGGCAGGTTCAGACCGTCGAGGTCAGCTCCCCCTCAGTCGAGAGCGATGCGGAGGTTTTCAAGAACCGCATCTATAAGCCCCTCTCCACATGGGGATACATTTGGCGCATACTTCTGTTTGCCATTCCCATCATAAACATAATACCTCTGTTCATAATGGCGTTCTCAAGCGGCATAAATAAAAACAGCAAGCATTTTGCCTCCGCGACGCTCATTTTGATGCTTCTGGGACTTGTCGGCCTTGTAGTCGGCGGCGCGCTGCTCATAGCCAACACCGATCCTGATACCATCACCCAGTTCATAAACAGGGTTTTCTACGGCGCGTGAGCTGTGCTGCAAATATTATTTCCGCTGATGTGAAATGATATGGATGGAAGATTAAAGATGGGAAAGACTATATCAATCATTGCGGCGGTCGTTCTGGTCGCAGCCGCCGCTGCCTTGCTGATTCTCACCTATGCCTGCGCATATGTCAATGACGGTAATTGGGTATATCTCAAGGAGCTGCAAGACAACGACATTGCCGAATTCTTCAAGGCACCCATAGTGAGCGTTAAGCTGAGTGAGAGCGTCGATTCGGACGATTGCGTCGTATTCGAGGACGATGAGCTCGTTGAGGAATGGAAGATGTATTTCGACAATGTCAAGGTAATGCCGTATGACAAGCCGATATCCGATCCTCAGTCCGCTCCCTCGGACATGGGCTGGAGAATAATAACCGCCGTAAACGCCGATGGGATGGAGCTTTCGATGAAGGGCTTATATGCCGATGAGGGATGCAGGCTTGATATAAACGGAACTGTATATATAACAGATAACTCGTCCGGCTTCCCGTTCTACGATACATATTGGCGCGCAGAAAACGTCGGATAAAGTCCTCATTTCAAAATCCTAATGGAATAAAAACATATCCCGCTTCAAGCAACAAGCCTGAAGCGGGACTTTTTTACGGCTCGATGCCCGTCCATATCCTGAACGCCCTTAACGCCTGCTTTAAGAGCATTGTCCGTCCCTCGACAAAGCTTATACCGCGCTTTTCCGCTTCACAGATAAGGTTGGTGCTTCTGTCATTGCGGTAGACCATATCAAGCACATAGCGAGGAGCAAGCACATCCAGAAAGTCAAAATCCGAAAAATCCTCCGCGTTTTCCATGCCGAGCGGAGAGGCGTTTACAAACAGGTCACAGCAGCTTTTTTCATCCAAATGCGATATTGGGAACGGTTCCTCGTCAAACTCATCCGACGCGTCAAGGCTCCTGACAAGCAGTGTCACATGCGCTCCCCTGCGCTCAAGCGCGTATGCGGCGGACTTCGCCGCGCCGCCCCTGCCGAGAATCATAACATGGCTGTCTTTAAACATGAAGCCCGCGTCGTAAAGAGCATCCGCCATGCCGTCCCCGTCGGTGTTATGCCCTATAAGCGTATCACCCCTGCGCTCGACTATATTCACAGCTCCACAGGCGGCGGCTGTTTCGGTTATTTCATCCAAATACCGCATTATTTTTTTCTTGTGCGGCATCGTGACCGCAAACCCGTCAAGCTCCTTGCAGATGCTCCTTATGCTCGGCAGTTGCTCCGCTGTCACGGGCAGCTTTAAGAATCCGGCGTCAATACCGTGCTTGTCAAAAAGCTCACGATATATCTCCGGTGAGCGGCTGTGCGCTATGGGAAAGCCTATTACCGCATATGTCTTCATAATACACCTCCAAAAAACCTCCAAACGGTTTTTCATTTTCATTATACCACTTTATCGGCAGTATGGTATAATCTAAACTGTGAAAAAACCTAAGGGAGATGATAATGTGAAAATACTTATACTCAACGGCCCCAACCTGAACATGACCGGCAAGCGTTCGCCTGAGATTTACGGCACAAAAAGCCTTGATGAGATAATGGGCGAGCTTGAACACAAAGCCCACGGCATGGGCATCGAGCTTTCCCGGCTTCAATCAAACCATGAGGGCGATCTCATTGACGCGATACAGAGCGCGGGAAACGGATTCGACGGCATTATACTGAATGCCGGTGCGCTCACGCATTACTCCTATGCGCTTAGGGACGCCATTGAATGCTGTCCGATACCGATTGGCGAGGTGCATATGAGCGATATTCTGAAGCGTGAGCCGTTCAGGGCAGTTGACGTTATCGAGGACGTATGCGTGTTTCGCCTGATGGGCATGGGCGCGTCGGTTTATGAAACCGGGCTGATAATGCTTGCCGATATCCTCTCCGGCAAATCCCATGCTGAAACCTGATTAAAAGCAGACAATACTGCCGAGCAATCTTTTGTTCTGCCAAAGCCGCAATAACATAATTAGGACGCCGACATTTTCTGCCGACGTCCGCTTTTATTTCCATGCCGGATTCCGGCACGGGGTTAATTATTGTTTTTCAAACGTTCTGCTCCGAATCAGTCTTCCTTCCTGCGGAAGATGGTGATACCGGCACCGGCCGCTATCGCCATTATACCGAGACCGACAAAGCTTACAGCACCGGTCACAGGAGGTGTGGGCTTGGGCTCGTTTGTGGGCGCAACAGTGGGCTCAACGGGTGCCTCGGTGGGAACTACGGGTTCCTCGGTGGGCTCGACGGGTTCCTCGGTGGGCTCGACGGGTTCCTCGGTGGGCTCAACGGGTTCCTCGGTGGGCTCGACGGGTTCCTCGGTAGGCTCGACTGTGGGCTCAACTGTGGGCTCAGCCGTGGGCTCTGCTGTGGGCTCAACTGTAGGCTCAACTGTAGGCTCAACTGTAGGCTCTGCTGTGGGCTCAACTGTGGGCTCAGCCGTGGGCTCAACTGTGGGCTCTGCTGTGGGCTCAACTGTAGGCTCAGCCGTGGGCTCTGCTGTGGGCTCAACTGTAGGCTCAACTGTAGGCTCTGCTGTGGGCTCAGCCGTGGGCTCAACTGTGGGCTCAACTGTGGGCTCTGCTGTGGGCTCAACTGTGGGCTCAACTGTGGGCTCAGCCGTGGGCTCAACTGTGGGCTCAGCCGTGGGCTCAACTGTAGGCTCTGCTGTGGGCTCGATTTCAGCGGGTGTTACAATACCGTCAACGGTTGTGAACTCAATGGGGTTCTCCTCAGTTTCGGGAATATAGTTGAATTCATTGATGCCGATGATAATATCGGTGGGAGCATTGAAGTCATCGGAAGTCTTGAATGTTACGCTTACGATGGTTCCGTTCTCGGTCATGAAGCCTGTGGGTACGACGACGCCGATCAGTATCTTGCCGGGAATGCTCTCATAATCAACTATTACTACATATCCTTCATTGTTGATCACTTCGCCGTTTACGACGTTTACAACCTCAAGGCTGTTTACATCGTAATCAAGCTCCGCATAGAGGGTGGACGCCATGTAATTGCCTTCAACCGTGAAGTCAAGTGTTACCTCGGTTGCGGGGGGTACATCGTATGCG
>CADAGD010000003.1 GCA_902787375.1 uncultured Eubacteriales bacterium | reverse complement strand
CGATCCCTATTGACTTGCCGAATAACTCCGGTATCCCTTTGATTAGTGTTTCCATGTGGTTGAGTATACCACATTTTTTACGATTTTGGGAGTAGAGCCCAGCTTCAGCTTATACGCAAACGCTTTCTCACTCGGGAGAAGCTTCTCCCTGTGCAGGTTACTGTCGACGAGTGCCACGGCAGCCTGGTCCCTCGTCATATCCATTTCGATGGCGGGAACAGTCGTAAGCCCCGCGCGCTTAGCCGCGTGTATGCGGCGGTGCCCGGATATGACCTCATACCCGCCATCAATTGGGCGAACGTTGACCGGAGTCATGACTCCGTGCTCTTCAATGCTCTCGACGAGCCTTTCCATCTCTTCGTCATCGACAACCCTGTATGGGTGTCCCCGGAAGGGATGAAGCTCCGAGATGCTGAGTTCTTTGATCGTTTCTTTTATTTTATTTGTATTCATATTGATTCTCCTTGTAATTTGATTTTGAAAAGGAAAGGCGCCCGCTTTCGCGAGCGCTTTGTGTCTGTGTTTATACCCGTTAGGATATAATGACGAGTTTTTAGCATGCATTTATACCATTTCGGGTATAATTTCTAATTTATCCCTTGACATTACACCTTAAAGGGTATAAAATATTTGCATAATTTGATTCAAGTGAGGGCATACTATGAATAAGATAGCTCAATTTATTAAGGAAAGCCGCAAGCAAGCGGGGCTCACGCAGGAGGAGTTTGCACTGCGCTCCGGTCTCGGGCTTAGGTTCGTGCGCGAGCTTGAGCAGGGGAAGGCGACCGTGCGAATGGACAAAGTCAACATCGCGCTTGGAATGTTCGGATATGAAGCCGTTCCCGGCAAAACGGAAAGGAGCGAGGAATAAGTATGATATTGGAAGAATTCCGAATCGCTCACAGTGAAATCATAGCATTGTATCAAGGCCTCGAATTCAATCTGAAGAGGATCTGCTCCATTCTGAGTGATAAAGGCTTTATTGCAAGCATGGATGACCTTGAACGTGACAGCATGGGCAGCGTGATCCGAGAGCTCGTCAAGCTTACAAAGGATAATGATACTCTTCGTCTTTCCGATACTGCATACGAAGTGCTGAACAAGTTCCGTGAGAAGCGCAACTATTGGTGCCATCAGTGTTATCTTGACATTTGCGTGAAAAAAGACGCCCAGAAGCGCGAAGTACTCAAGGCGGGAAGAAGTGAAGCGATAGGGCGTATGCTTATAGACGAAACCCGCGAACTTGAAGCATTCGGTGCGGAACTTGAGGAGTTGTACTTTGCTCTAACTCGAAAGATATTTGATTCACGGAGGAACGCCTGATGAACACCTTCAGGACCGCTTACATTTACGTTCGCGACAGCTTCGCCGGGCTCCTTTCGGAGACCGACGAGGGCTATATCTTCATGTACGATCCCGCCTATCTGTCCGCTCCCAACGCGTCTGCAGTGTCGCTGACGATGCCGCTTTCCGAAAAGCCGTACGTCTCTAAAACGCTGTTCCCGTTCTTCGACGGGATCGTTCCCGAAGGCTGGCTGCTCGAAGTCGTCAGCCGCAACTGGAAGCTCGATCCTCAGGACCGCTTCGGGCTGCTGCTCGTCGCCTGCCGCGACGGTATCGGAAATGTGAGCGTGTACGATAAGCCCAGATCGGAGGTGACTGAATGAACTGCCTTTGCTGCGGGAAACCGCTTGAACCCAATACCGAACACGGATGGCATGACAGATGCATAAAGAAGTTCTTCGGGACCACGAAGCTTCCGCTGATCGAGCTTGACGAGGAATCGCTTTCCGTTCTCGTTGAAAAGAGCACGGACAAGGGCTTTACCGTGCCGGGAGTGCAGAAGAAGCTTTCACTCCATCTCCATTCAGGCCGCGGACAGCAGCCCCGCCTTACGCTCGTGGACTATCCGACCGGCTACATACTGAAGCCCCAGGTCGAAGCCTTCAAGGCTCTCCCCGAATCCGAGCATCTTGTAATGCAGATGGCGGCGCGCGTCGGGATCAAGACGGTCCCGCACGCTCTCATAAAGGCCGAGAGCGGATACGCCTTCATTACAAAGCGCGTCGATCGCATCAAGGATAAAAGCGGCACGAAAAAGCTTGCAATGGAGGATTTCTGTCAGCTGGACGAAAGGCTGACGCAGGATAAATACAAGGGCTCGTACGAGCGCTGCGCGAAGCTTATTAAGAAGTATTCGTCGATCCCGGCGCTCGATATGGCGGAGCTTTTCCTGCGGCTGGTCTTCTCCTTCGCCGTCGGCAATTCAGATATGCACCTCAAGAATTTCTCGCTCATAGAGACAGCTCCCGAAAGCGGCGTTTACGTTCTTTCTCCGGCTTACGACCTGCTCCCGGTCAATCTGGTCATGCCGGAGGACAAGGAGCAGTTCGCTCTGCCGATGAACGGCAAGAAGGCTAATCTTCGCCGAAAGGACTTCCTAATCTTTGCAGATACCGCGGGCATACCCGAAAAGGCCGCGAACGATTTGATCGATAGAGTCATTGCAGCGCTTTCCAGGTTTATCGCGGATGCGGAAAACTCGCTGCTGCCGGATGACATGAAAGCGGGCTTGATAGCGCTGATGGAGGATAGGTGCGGCGCAATCAAAGCGTGATCACCTAATCAAATCGATCTCCGAACTTTTCCAACAGAAAGAGCGCCCGCACACGCGAACGCCCTGTTAGTGTAAAATAATTCTGGGAGAAATAACGAAACCCGGGAAGTCGGGAGGCAGGGCCTCCGCCGAAAATCAGGTTGTGTATGCTCCGATTCACAGGATATTTTTTCGCCAAATCGCAGGTTTTGCTTGATTATTATCCTATAATGCTGTATACTATTATCAGCAAACAGGACGGAGGATAGCCTAATGGCAATCTATAAACCGAGGGTGATCGATGAGGCGATCGCTCATCGTTTGAGAAATAAAGGGGCGATACTGGTGGAAGGCGCAAAATGGTGCGGTAAAACGACCACCTGCGAACAGCATGCGGCAAGCATCCTTTATATGAGCGATCCCGACAGGGTGAGGCAAAATCTGCAGCTTGCCGATATAAGCCCGCGTTCGCTGCTTCAGGGCGAAACGCCTCGTCTTATTGACGAATGGCAGATGGCTCCGAAGCTTTGGGATGCAGTGCGTTTCGAAGCGGATCACCGTGACGGCTTCGGTCATTTCCTTTTGACAGGCTCCGCTGTCCCGGCGGATCTTGAACAGGTACATCATACCGGCACCGGCAGATTCGCATGGATCAGAATGAGGCCTATGAGCCTATACGAATCCGGTGAATCCGCCGGCGCTGTCAGCCTCGGTGCGCTTTTCTCCGAAGGCGACATGCCGGTTTTCGCGGAGAACACGGCAACACTTGAAGACATAGCATTTCTGATCTGCCGCGGCGGATGGCCGCAGGCTACCTTCCTCGAAGGCGAAGACGCCCTTATTCAGTCCTTCGACTATCTGGACGCCGTTGTAAAATCCGATATCAGCCGCGTGGACGGCGTCTCGCGCAATGAAAACCGCGCGCGGCTTCTGATGCGTTCACTTGCAAGGCATCAGGGCACACAAGCTCCGAACACCACGATCTGTGAGGATATCAACGTCAGCGACGATATGGAGCTGAGCAAGGATACCGTTGTTTCATACACCAACGCGCTCAAAAAGATATTCGTTATCGAGGACTGCCCGGCATGGAGCCCGAATCTGCGCTCAAAAACGGCGATCCGCACTTCCGATACGCGCTACTTTGTCGATCCTTCCATCGCAACGGCCGCCCTCGGCGTCGGTCCCGGCGACCTTTTGAACGATCTTGAGACCTGCGGCCTGTTTTTTGAAACGCTCTGCATTCGCGATCTTCGCGTATATGCCGAGTCGATGGAAGGAAGCGTGTACCATTTCCGCACAAAGGAAGGTCTGGAATGCGACGCGGTCATCCACCTGCGCAACGGCAGCTACGGCCTTGTTGAGATCAAGCTCGGAGGGGATAAGCTTATCGAGGAGGGCGCGCATACGCTTAAGGCAGTTGCCGACAAGATCGACACCTCCAAGATGAAAGAACCGTCATTCCTTATGGTGCTGACCGGAACTTCTCCCTACGCCTACAGGCGCGAGGACGGAGTATACGTCGTGCCGATCACTGTGCTGAAGAACTGAGGGGGAAGCTGACATGGCTAAGAAAAAGGTTGAAGAAAAGATCAATCTCGATTCCATACTGTTCAAATGCCGCGACATACTGCGTCAGGCACGCAACTCCGGCTCGTTTTTTGAAAAGCGCGACATGATGCTTACGCTCGTCTTTCTCCGTTTCATCGGTGAAAAATATGAGGACGGGCTTGAGAACCTTCGCAAAAGTCTGATCGCCGAGGGGCTTGATCCGGACGATCCGCAGATAGTCGAAGCATTTTTCGACGACTCGACCTTCACAGACGGCACATACAATCTGCAGCCGGAGGCGCGCTGGTCCACCATTATCAACACTCCCGCTCCCGGTCTGAACGTTGCGCTCGACGCCGCGCTCCGAAGCATGGCGGCCAATGATAAGAACCTCAAGGGCTGTTTTGTAGAGGGAACTTTTACTCAACGCAACCTTGCGCCGAATGATATTAAGAAGCTTGTGGATGAGGTCAACAAGATCAGCCACAAGGCTTTCGGCGAGGAAAAGGATCTGATCGGCCGCGTTTATGAATACTTCCTCAAGGAATTCGCGGTCAATGCAACGAAGGAGGAGGGCGAATACTACACTCCCCATGACGTCGTTCAGCTTATCGCAGCTATGATAGAGCCCTTCGACGGCAAGCTGTACGATCCCTGCTGCGGCTCGGGCGGCATGTTCATTCAAAGCGCTGATATAGTCAAATCAAGAAAAGGCGATTTGAGCGGAATGAACGTTTACGGACAGGAAAAGGAAGCTGCCACGTATCGTCTTGCGAAAATGAACCTGGTATTAAGGGGTATCAGTCATAACCTCGGCAGCGAGAGCGATTCCACCTTCACACACGATCTGCACAAGGGCATTTATTTCGATTACATAATGGCCAATCCGCCATTCAACCTCAAGGGCTGGTTCGATGAAAACCTGCGGAATGACGCGCGCTGGGCGGATTATGAAACCCCGCCGGAGAGCAACGCAAACTATGCGTGGATACTGCACATCCTTTCGCACCTGAGGCCACTTAACGGCGTTGCGGGTTTTCTGCTTGCAAACGGCGCCTTGGGCGACAGCGATACTGTGCGCATAAGGCAAAAGCTTATAGAGAACGACGCGGTCGAGGCGATAGTGATACTGCCTCGGGAGCTGTTCATCACCACGGATATCAGCGTCACGCTCTGGATACTCAACCGCAACAAGAAGGGCGGCATATACCATGACAGGCAGCTTCGGAACCGCGAGCATGAAATACTGTTTATGGATCTGCGCACGTGGACGGAAAACCCGGTCAAGAACGAAAACAAAAAGAAAGTGCAGTTGACTTCGGAGCAGATCGAGCGGGCCGCGGGTATCTACCATACATGGCAGACGGAGGGAACGGACGGGACAAGCTATGCCGTGCCGGAGCTTTACCGCAGCGTCGGGATCGAAGAGATCAAGCGTAACGGCTGGAGCCTCGTGCCCAGCAAGTACATCGAGTTCATCGACCACGATCTCGAAATCGATTTCCCCACGGAAATGCGCCGGATTCAGAACGAAATGCGGGAGCTCATTGCGCAGGAAAAACAGTCCCAGAAGATGCTGGAGGATGCTTTCAGGGGGATCGGGTATGGGATTGAGTAAGTACAAGCTTGGCGAGCTTATTCAGTTAGAAGATGCTCGAAATACCGATGGAAAGTTTACTCTTGAAGATGTTAAAGGCATCTCCATTCAAAAGGCATTTATTGAAACCAAAGCAGATATGGAGGGCGTCTCGCTCACACCATACATAATTGTAAAGCCGGGGTTCTTTGCGTATGTAACAGTTACTTCAAGAAACGGAGAAAAGATCACCTTGGCATACAATGATTCAAACAGCACATTCATTGTATCTTCTTCCTATGTGGTGTTCAGTATCTCAAAAAAAGAATTGTTGAGTGCCGAATACCTGTTCATGTACTTCAATCGTCCGGAATTTGATCGTTATGCACGGTTCAACTCCTGGGGTTCAGCTCGTGAAACCTTCAACTGGGAGGATATGTGTGATATAGATATCGAACTTCCGCCCCTTTCCGTTCAGCAGAAATATGTGGATATCTATAAAGCCATGGTCGCCAATCAGCAGAGCTATGAGCGCGGGTTGGAGGATCTGAAACTCGTCTGCGACGGCTATATCGAGGACCTGCGGCGGAAAATGCCGTGTGAGCCGATTGGCAACTTTATTGGGCAGAGCAACGAAAAGAATAAGGACGGCTCGATTACTCTTGAGCAGGGGATTAACATTCAAAAGAAATTCATTACTCCTCAAAGGTCGAATGAAAACTTCCTTGGGCGGCAGGTCGTGCGAACGGGGCAAATAGCCTATTGTACGCAGTTGAATAATGAAAATGTAGCCGTTGCAATGAGAACAGGACCCGATTGTATTGTGTCAGCAGTTTATGATGTAATCTATGTAAAAGATGAATCTAAACTCAAGCCGGAATACTTAATGCTTTGGTTGTCTAGAAGAGAGTTCGGAAGATTTGTTTACTGGGCTTCGCAGGGAACATCGTATGAGTTTTTGAGCTATGAGAATCTCGCGGGTTATAGGATACCCATTCCGAGTCTGCAGGTGCAAGCGAACATCACCAATATTTATACTGCCCTAATAAAGCGGCAAACTCTTTGTGATGAGCTAAAGAAGCAGATAAAAGATATCTGCCCAATTTTGATAAAGGGATCGTTGGAGGAATAATGAAAATGAATACATTTCAATTCAACTTCAACTTGAAGTATGCAACAAACTTGCGAGATGCGGTAAATGATCGCGTTAAGCAATCCATTGAGAACACGCATAAAGAGAAGCAAACAAACGGATCTTATTGTGCATGGAACCGCACTTGTGCTGCAATGGACAGACTTGAAGATACTATTGCTTATCTCAATAGTATCGAACTTGGCAAGAACAGAGATTCCCGTTCTGCTTTTGACTTTTATGATTTTATCAATAGCGCATGCATTGTGATTGATTGCATAAAAACAATCGGGAGGATTTTTCGGATTGACGATAATCTTATCGGAGAAATCGAAAAGTCTACATCGGTATTTGAAAGCCCAATTGGAGAAAATGGTAGTGATCAAAAATACTTCGAGTATATTCGTTCATTATGCGCGGTTCATCCCCTTTGCACTAATCGCCAAAAAGAATTCTTGAATGGCAACCAATTTCATTGTTGCCCGTTTGTTACATGGAAAGATGATTTTTCCACCTTCATTGGAGAGAGTGGTGATCTTACAGCGATTATCTATCCTTCTAATCGTCAAGAGGAAGCAATATACCTCCCTCTTTATATTTCTCAGTTTGAGAAATATCTTACAAAATGGATCGATTTGATTCCAAGGATCATAGAAGCCAAAAACAACTTCACAGATAAAGAGTATGAACGTTTAAGAAATGAACCTGTTAAAAATATATCTGATTATTCTAATGATGTTGTCCAGTATTTGGCATATCTAAAGGAAGAGTATTGCAAAAGATTTGACTATGGCAGCGAATATCTATTTGATGATTGCGTTCGTATTTTTACAGTTGAATTATCGGATCGAAGGAATAAAGAATTACTTGCAAAGTATCAGAACGCGATAGTGTACTCTTTGCGTTTTTTAAGAAATGAGTTGCAGAATATGAGTTTTGAAGGATACGAAAACAATGGTATTCGGTATCCGGAGTCAAATTATGAAACAACGTTATTTGACTGTTTGTGCAGTATCAGCATTTATGGCGGCTCCTTCTCTGAATACGGTTATAACTTGGGAAAGATTTACTATCTGGGAAAGGATCATGATGATTATGCCGATAAGCGCTATGCACGCCTATTATTGGAAGAGGCGAAGAAATCAATAAACCGATTTGTGCATTTTACAAACAAGGAATCGGACGATGAGACCATAGTTCTGGTTAATCTTGCTTTGTATTTGGAATCATTAACAAGAAAATGTCTCCTGAACAGAAATATCCCAAACGAACTGGATTATCGCATAGAAACGCTGTCAGAAGCTCAATTTGAAGAATTGATTGCTGAAGAAGAACAAGATGAGAGACAAGTCTCCGCATTAGATGAACTACTCCGAAAACTTGAGGAATATGGAGGATAGAATATGTCCCGACTGAAAAACTACAACGGCCGCTTCTGCGAAAGCGATTTTGAAGCCGCGTTCATATCATATCTGGAGGCTGCGGGCTGGCAGTATCTGCCGGGAAGCAGTATTACGCGCGCCTCAAAGCGGGAGGTGCTTTACGCGGACGATCTCGAGCAGTTTTTGAGCAAGACCAACGTCGATTTGACCGCCGATGAGATAAAGCGGATAATGGACGTCGTCCGTCTTGCCGGCGCGGAAAGTGATTTCGCCACCCTCCATAAGGTTTACGGCTGGATGGTGAACGGCATACAGTTCACACCCGAAAGCGGCGTTCCCCGCATGGTCGCGCTGATCGATTTTGACGATCCCGGCAGCAACATATTCCGCGTGGTGAACCAATTAACCGTCGAATACACCAACAACGGGCAGACCGAGAACCGCCGCCCGGACGTTCTGCTTTTCGTCAACGGCATGCCCCTTTGCGCGATCGAACTGAAGAATCCGGCCGATACAAACGCCACCATTCACGACGCATGGGAGCAGATCACTATCCGCTATTGGAGGGATATCCCGCATCTTCTGCACTACTGTCCTCTCGCGTGTATCTCCGACGGCGTTAAAACGAGGCTCGGCACTGTGCGCACGCCTTATGAGCATTTCTATGCCTGGCGCCGAGTGAACGAGGGGGACAAGGTCTCCACCCTCCCGTTTGAGGAGACCAAAACCATGATAAACGGTGTGTACGCCCCCGAGAGATTCCTTGAAATATTCCGCGATTATATCTATTTTCAGGACAGCGAATATGACGGCGACGAAAAAGAGATAGTCTGCCGCTATCCGCAGTTTTTCGCATCACGGCTTTTGAAACGCAGCATCGTTAAATCTGTTCTTGAAAAGAGCGGCAAGGGCGGAACCTATTTCGGTGCGACCGGCTGCGGCAAGACCTATACCATGGCCTTCCTCGCCCGTCAGCTTGCGCTTCGCTGCACGGAAGTGCCGGAGCTCGGTTCGCCGACCATCGTAATGATAGTTGACCGCGAAGAGCTCCAGAAGCAGGGCGCGAAGCTCTTTACAAAGAGCAAGGAGTTTTTGAACCTCGGCGAAGTCAGCGTCGTTCCGAACCGCAGGAAGCTGCGCGAAGAGCTCGGCGCACGCGAAAGCGGCGGCTTCTATATCTGCACCATACAGAAGTTCTGCGACCGCGAGGATGATAAGATCGGCCTTATCAATGAACGCACAAATATCATTTGCTTCTCCGACGAGGCGCACAGGACACAGCTTGAGCATTCAAGAAAGATCCAATTCAGCAAAGACGCCGACGCGAATATGAAAGCAATGGTGTCCAAGCCGTATGCGAAGGTTTTGAGGGAAGCTTTCCCACAGGCGACTTTCGTTGGCTTCACCGGCACGCCGATTGCAGAGACATATCAGACTTTCGGCGATGAGATCGACCGTTACACCATGGATCAGGCAGTGGCCGACGGGCTGACGGTCTCGATAAAGTATCATCCGCGTATTGCGAAAGTGCTGCTCGACCAACAAAAAGTTCGTGAGATAGAGGCATATTACAAGCGCTGTGCAGATGACGGTGCGACCGAGGAGGATATCGAGGCAAGCAAGAAGGCAATGAGCTCCATGGAAGTGATCCTAGGAGAGCCGAAACGCCTTATGAGACTTGCCACGGATATCCACGACCATTATGTTGCCGCATGCGCCGCAGATCCCGACAGAACGCAAAAGGCAATGGTCGTATGCGCGAACAGAAGGATCGCCTTTGATCTGCTGCAGATCTTCCGTGAGAAGTACCCGGAGTGGTTTGTTGAGAAGAAGGTCCCCGACGGAGTGCATGCTTCCGATGAAGAACTGCGCAGGCTGAAACCCATGCCGCTTATGGCTATGGTGGCGAGCGTCGGCAGCAATGACCCGGAGGATATGTATAATTATCTCGGCGGAGTTAGAAACGACAAGCGTTCCGACGAGATGGATGCGGCTTTCAAGGAGGAAAAATCGAATTTCCGGATCGTTGTCGTCGTCGATATGTGGATCACCGGCTTCGACGTGCCGTCGCTGACATATATGTATAACGATAAGCCTCTGAAGAAGCATATGCTGATCCAGACAATAAGCCGCGTCAACAGGAAGTACCCGGGCAAGGATCACGGTCTCATCATTGACTATATCGGCATTCGTGATAATATGCGCGAGGCAATGAAGATGTACGGCGGTGATAATTCTGTTGCGCCGACAGCGGATGACGTTGAGCAGGCGACGGGGGTGTTCAGGGAAGAGCTGTTCATTCTTACGGAATTATTCAAGGAGTATGATCTTGAGCCGTTCTTGAATCCGGAAGAGGATCCCGCCCTTCGATATCAGTTGCTCGCTAAAGCTGCGGAGTATGTATTTGCCTCGACTCAGGTGCTCAACACGAACAGCCGAGGCGGAAAGAACGTCCAGCAGGTGTCGTTCAAAACCTATTTCCTTAAAACGGTCAAAAGGATGCGCAGCGCGTATGATATCTGCCAGCCCTCCGGAGAACTGGGCGAAGAGGAATCCGCTCTTGCGCAGTGCTTTATGGCCATCGCCGGCTTTGTGCGCAAGATGAGCGGGACGAGCGAAGTCGATGCAGATACAATGAACCGCAACGTTGCCCGGATGGTCGAAGAAGCGCTGAGGTACACCCGAGTAGAGAGCGTTCTCGACAAAGGTGAGCAGGAGGATATTTTCAGCCCGGAGTATTTTGAAAAGCTTTCAAGCGTAAAAATGCCGGCATCGAAGTTGGAATTGCTGATAAAGATGCTTCGCAAGCAGATTACGGAATACAGCAAAATCAATCAAATGGCGGCTAAAAAGTTCCAGGAGATGCTGGAAAAGACCATCGAGATTTACCACGAACGCCGTAAGCATTTGACAGCGGAAGAGGCCGGCGAGGCTCAGGAGCTGACTTCGGAGCAGATCATTCAAAACGCTACGGAACAGGCTTTGCAGATCCTCCGTGAAATGAACGAGGACCGCGAAAGCTTCCGCAAGGTCGGCCTCACCTTCGAGGAAAAGGCTTTCTATGATATTCTCATGGCTCTGCGTGATCAATACAATTTCGAATACGGCACCGATAAAGAAGTCGGCGGAGTGTTGGTCAATGATAGATGCAAGACCTTGGCAAAGAAGATCAAGGAGATTATAGACACGAAATCCTCTTTTGCCGACTGGCTCAACAACCAGATCGTGCGTGATCAGCTTAAGTTTGATATCAAGGTTTGCCTGATCAAAAACGGTTATCCGCCCCAGTACAGCCCGGAGGTGTTCCGCAAGGTAATGGAACAGGTGGAAAACTTTGAGGAGAACAACTGATTTATCATGCAAAACGGCGGCACAAGCCTTTGCAGTCAACTGTAAGTCAACTAAAAAAGCCTTGATTTTAAGGCTTTTTTGTTTTTCAGATCAAATGTCGATCAACTATTTGCATGCCATAATTATTTAGCTACGAAACACTATTTCTCGCACGACTTGCTCCTCAGCGCGGGCTCTGCAGGAATTCATCCGGCAGATCCATTCGAGCTGATCGCGGGCCTTGAGGTCTTCGGTCACGCCTTCGGCAAGGGCGAGCTGAGAGGTAATGAGGTCGATCTGCTCCTTGGCCTGGCGGTCGATTTCGAAGAGGTGCTCGGTCAGGGTGTTTTCCATCAGCATCAATGCGAAGGTATCGGGCTGATGCTCCTTCAAAAACTTCTTCCGCATACGCCCGAAGCGGCCGATATTCCCGGTCGGCTGGGGAGGGAGTACGAGGTCAGGATAGAAATAGTCTCCGTGTTTGGTGCAGGTGATGTCCATGTGTTTATCCTCCTTATGATTCTATGAATTCTTTTATGGCGTCGGTTGCATTTTCCAGCAAGCCTTCAAGAAGTCCGGCGATAAAGGGGATTGCCAGCATGGCTATGGCGACGGCGAGCAACTGAAGCCATAGCTCCTTTGAGCTCATGCGCAAAATGACGAGCAGCAGATCATACATGAGCAACAGCCCGCCGCCGATCATCGGCACATAGATCCCGATTCCTGCCACAAGTCTGCACACAAGGCGCAGTATCGTTGTTACGAACCATATCGGTGCAAGTAGTATCTTTGCCGCTGTTTTCATATTCGTCGCCCCTTTCGATTTTCTATGAGAACATCATAGCAGACCTGGGATGGTTTGACGAATGTGCGAGATGAAAGAATAGCCGCTTGTGTAAGCGGCAAAGTCGTGAATTCTTATAATACCAGTGTCAGCCTGAAGTTTTATTGATTCTGCTCATGAAGCTTGCGTTTGGAAAGGTTGGAGATACTTATATCCTGGGAGATATTTCCCCATCTATTTGCAAGCTTTTTGCTTGTTTCGCCATGGCCTTCTGGGAAACCAAGCTGAATCAAGATGTAGTACTCCAATATTTCAGCCAAGGATCGATTGTAAAACGGTAATTCTTCATTGGACAGGATCCGATATTTCTCTTTGATTTTTTCATCATAATGAATATAATAATTCCTCGTATGAGCAATTATCGAAGGGAAATCTTTGTGTGTTATTTCGCCGGTATCAAACCAAATTTTCCAATTTGCTTGCAACAAATCAGCAAGTCTGCTTTCAAGAGTAATAAAGCTTTTGCTATTTGCAAGCAGGAAGTTCCTTGTTTCATCATTAGGTTGTCCGCCATTGCAATTAACGATGCTCTCAACTCTTGATTTAAAATCGTCAATGCTGTTGGTTACAAACCTAGAATGATATGTTTCCAGCGCTTGAACAGTATTAAGAAATACCCTCGTATCCGAAATCGAATCATTACGCATAGGCTCAACAAATAGTTCTACTATCGGGACTAATTTTTCGTATTTATTTATGAAATGCTCAAACGAATTGTGGTTGATAAACTCGGATAGAGTAATCCACTTCCATGAGATAGAGTGTGGCACTTCGCTTTGTTGCTTTATGGCAGCACCGTGTATTTCAATGGATTGCTCAAATACTGCATCCCCAATTTGATAATCAAGCTTATGTGAGTACGCAACAATCTTTTCAACATTGATCTTTCGAAATAATGCAATCTCAATCAAGCTTTTTAGTTGGTTAAACACTTCGTTAAAGCTTTCAAATGATACTTCGCATGAAAACTCAATCTCAATTACACCACTCTGCTTTAATTCAATACTTTCCTTTAAGAGTTCATGATGAACTGTTGGGAGTAAGGAACCGATTATAGAGTATTTTATACTATACTTCGTTCCTTCAAAAAGCGTTCTTTTTTCAGTTTCAACTTTACTAGTTATTCTTCCGTCTTTGTCAATATCATATATAGAGTATTCTCCCCACTCAACAATGTCCGATAGGGTATAGCAAACTTTATAAAATGATTGAGGTTGCTGATTGCGCTCGCCAATACCACAAAGAATGTATTCGGCGTCATAAGTGTACTCGGTAATACCATATGAGATTAAATCTCTTGTGCCTATTCTCTTAACGCTAATAAGCGTAAATTTAAATCCAGATTCAAGAACACCACTCAGAAATGGCATTTCAAGTGATAACTCTAAAAAATCACCCAATCCCGTTCCGTTATTATTTTTTATTACAAGTACAATCCCGCCTTCTTTTTCGTTGAGATACAAAATACAAGGATACTCTTTATCCTTATAGTAAACCTTTCCGTTTCCTCGATACTGTAATTCCACTTGTTACCCTCCTTGTTCTATTTCGCAAAAAATAGCAATCAGAATTTAACTATTAGTTTACCATTATTCTATCATAGATTCAATTTATCCGAAACGAGAACTGCCACTCCCGTACGGGGGCAAATCTTTTGCGTCCTCAGATCATCACCTTTACCGCGAACCCTGTGGCCCGGAAGTAATAGTTCGTCTAATCCTGCTTTGGCGGAGAAACAATATGCTTATAAGCGCATGAAAAACGCAGGAGAAATGGACATGTATTAACTAAAAAAGCTAAAACTGCCCAAAAGTGTGCAACGGGATCGTGCCGGGAGCAGAAAAAATGCTAAACAGCTGAGAAAACCGAATCCAAGAGCGTGTGCAACCGGTGTGCAACGCATCCTGTCTTTAACGATCCGAAGCTGATCCATGTTGAAATACGGAGCTTCAAAAAACCCTTGTAATCATTGGATTTTAGGCATTTTAAGCAAAGAAAAATCCGGGTTGAGAAACCCGGATTTTTGGTGCGGTCGATGGGACTTGAACCCATACGGTCTCCCATACGCCCCTCAAACGTACGCGTCTGCCTATTCCGCCACGACCGCGCTTTTTTTCTGCGAGAGTTATTATACATCGCTTCACGGTGTATGTCAAGAGCAAAAGCGGTCAAACGGACGATATATTTTGTTATAGTGGCTGCGCTATTCCACAACGGTACTGTTTGCACCGCAGTGTATTGAATCCTCATCGGTTTTTTGCGCAAGCTTCTGCCAAAGATGGAGTACGGTTTTCCCCTCGGTTCGGAGCTTTTGCATCATATTTGACAAGCTCTCATTGGAGAGGCTCACCTCTTTTTCGAAGGCTGAGGCGGGGACTCGCAAAGCTCCTTTGCCCATGACTATGAGCTGTTCAAGTCCATCCGAAGTAACCACCCGTATGTTTTTTTTGCTGTCGCTGAGCTTTCTTACGGCTCTTTCTATGAACACATCGGCTATTTCGCTTTCCCTTGTGTAGACTATGTATATGCCTCCGTCGTTTTCGACGCTTTCCCTGCCGCCCGTAACCTTATAGGCGTCAAAGACGAGTATCAACGTGGTTTTTCTGAGCGCGGCATAGTTTATCATCATGCGTATAAGTGCTTCACGAGCGGAGTCTATCGAATCGGCGGCGACCCTTCGCAGGCTCTCCCACGCGAATATCACGTTATATCCGTCAACGAGTATGTACTCCTCCCCGATTTCCCTCGGCGCATCATCTATTTGCCGGACAGCCTTTTTGCTCTGCCTGAAAAGGCTTCTGTCGGCTGTTCCGTATGTGCGCTCGAAAATCGCCTGAAGCTCCGCCTCCTCGTCATAATCGCCGCGTTTGGGCTTTGCGGTTGGCATTTTCTCATTGGGGCTTGATTTTGCCCTTTTCATATACGCCGCTACATCGAACCATTTTACCGTAAAACCCGCTCCGGCGGCACAGAATACGGAATCCGGAGAGTTATCAAGGTCGGCTTCCGGAGAATAGTCCCTGCTTTCAATGACTGTCCGTGCATTATGGCATGGCTTATACATGGCTGATTCAAAAGAGATTTTCCCCCTTCCATGTGTATAAGCCGCGACATCCTTGGCGTAATACATTATTTCCGATACGGGAGCCTCGCCGTTTATGACGGACAGCTCCCCTTGCTTTTCGGGAAGTCCGAACTCGCCCTCCATGCGCTTTATATCGCTCATGGCTCTGCCCACGCACTCATCCGGCACTTCAAGGCTGAATTGATAATAGGGCTCAAGCAGCACGTTTTGAGCAAACATAAGCGCGTTTCTCACCGCTCGGCAAGCCGCCTGACGGAAATCTCCGCCTTCGGTATGCTTTATGTGAGCTTTGCCGCCCGTAAGTATTATCCTGACGTCGGTCAGCGGGGAGCCTGTAAGCACTCCCCTATGCTTTTTCTCCACAAGCTGTGAGAGTATCTGCCTTTGCCAGTTTCTTGACAGCTCATTCTGCGGCAGTTCCGTTTCAAGCTGTATACCGCTGTTCGGCGGAAGCGGCTCCAAGCGAAGCTCGACATGGGCAAAATGCCGCAAGGGTTCAAAGTGCCCTATTCCCTCGACAGCGTCCGCTATGGTTTCGCGGTACATGACTGCTCCCGGTCCAAAATCGACCGATAATCCGAAGCGTTCGAGTATTATCCTGCGGAGAACCTCACATTGGATTTCTCCCATCAGGTGTACTTTTATCTCGGAGTTGGCGTCATCCCACTCGATTCCGAGCTGAGGGTCCTCCTCGCGCAATATCGAAATACGCCTGTATGCTTCATAGACGGTTGCCTTATCGTTTTCCGCGAGCTTGAGCGAGTATGACAGCACCGGATTGAGGCATGATTGGCTTACTCCTGCCTCTATACCAAGCCCCTCTCCGGCGTATGTGCGCGTGAGTCCTGTTACGGCTACGACTGAGCCTGCCAAAACCTCCTGAGCCGCAATGTATTTAGCGCCCGAGTAGAGCCTTAGCTGATCCGCTTTTTCCTCCCAAACGTCATTCTCGGAAACGGTTGCGCTCCGGTTTGTAATAGCCTGCTTTGCCGTGAGCCTGCCGCCCGTAATCTTCATAAATGTGAGCCGCGTTCCTTCCGAATGCGTTATTTTGATCACCCTTGCGCCAAAATCCTTCGGATAATCCGGCATGGAGGTATATGCGGCGATTCCGTTCATAAGCTCCTCCACTCCTTCAAGCTTTAAGGCGGAGCCGAAATAGACCGGATAGACCAATCCATGCCTTACAGCCGACATTATTCGGGCGTCGGAAAGCCTGCCGCTTTGCAGGAACGCCTCCATCAAGCCCTCGTCACATGTCGCAATGTTTTCATCCCTCAGACTGACAGCCTCCGTGAAATCCACGCATGCCCCGTCCAATGCTGTTTTAAGCTTATTCATTATCGCGGACCGCTCCGGGCATGGCAAATCCATTTTATTGACGAATATGAACACCGGTGTATGATGCCTTTTAAGCAGCTTCCAAAGCGTCAGCGTATGCGTCTGGACTCCGTCTGCCGCGCTTACGACCAGTATGGCATAATCGAGCGCGCGAAGCACTCGCTCCGCTTCTGTGGAAAAATCCACATGCCCCGGTGTATCCATCAGCGTTACCGACTTATCCCCTATTGTAAGCTGAGCCTGCTTGGAGAATATCGTAATGCCGCGCTCCCTCTCAATTTTATGGGTATCCAAAAAAGCATCCCTGTGATCGACC
The DNA here is from genome assembly GCA_902787375.1 of uncultured Eubacteriales bacterium. Lineage (GTDB taxonomy): Bacteria > Bacillota > Clostridia > Christensenellales > CAG-138 > UBA3857. The sequence continues at coordinate 34,052 of CADAGD010000003.1, read as the reverse complement.
CTTCCCAGATTTCTGGTAACGCCGGATTTAAACAGCAATGCTTCCGATAATGTCGTTTTACCGGCGTCAACATGCGCCAGCATACCTATTACGATTCTTTCCAAACGCGCCTCTCATGGGCAGCATTATTTCTTCGCGCCCTTGCCCATGCCTTCCATTTTTATCTTGCTCTTCTTCCAAACTCCCCACATGCGGAACGCGGTTGATATGAGCAGTACGCCTATAGCCATCGCTCCCGCTATGGAAGCAGTTGACATGCCCTTTGCGTACGCCTCCGCGCCCATGCCCCTGCGAATGAAGTCCATTGTATAATAGATGCCCGCTCCCGGAATCAGCGGTACCAGCGCACAAAGCAGATAGCTTGTCGCGGGGAACTTTCTCACTCTTGCCATTATCTCGGCATAGAAGGATGAGCTTGCCGCCGCTATGAGATAGCTGACGCTCTCATCAATGCCGTTTTGCATACATAAGCTGCAAACCACCCATGAGATTATGCTGCCCATGAGCGCAAGCGGGATGCCGCGTCCGTGCATATTGAACATCAGACCGAAGCCAAGCGTTCCTATCAGTCCCGCCACGCATTGTATAAAAAGCGGATGATCTATTGGAATAAGCCCCGTGTCAATGCTTGGGAAAAGCTGCCTTGAAAGCGATACCGACGCGCTCGTTCCAACAACTATGGCTACAGCTATTATCAAAACCTGAACAAGGCGGTTCACACCGCTCATTGTATCCCCATAGATTATGTCCCTCAAGCTGTTCGTAAACAGGAATCCGGGAACGAGTATCATAAGCGCGCCTATTGTTGCTATATCGGCATTTTTTCCTATGCCTATCGCCGCAAGCACGTTTGCAAGGAAGCCCAGTATAAAGCTGCTGACAAACGACTTAAAATAGGTATTGGCATTGAATTTGCTCATAAACCTCAGGGATGCTCCCGTTGCTAGGCCGCATATGCCCGCCGCAAGCATCTCCATAAGAGTCCCGCCAAAAAATATACCAAAACCCGCCCCTATAAGGAAGGCGGATAAATAGTAGATGAATGTGCTGTATACGCAAACGCTCTTTTCCGTATCACGCAGGAGCTTTCTCGCCTCCGTCATATCGGGCTTTTCGTTGCATATTCTGCGGCAAAGCGACGAGTATTTCTCAATGCCGTCCAGCATCGTGTCCCCGCCCTTGAGCCTTCGTATCTTGGTTATCATCTTGCCGTCGGATGTTTCAAGGCTCGCCATTATGCAGCTCGGTATGACAAATGTGTCCACCTTCTTCTGTCCGTATGCCTCGATTATCCTTACTATAGTTTCCTCAACACGGTATGTTTCCGCGCCGCAGGCTTGAAGCTTGTTCGCAAGCGATACGGCAAACTCCAAAAGCTCCTCATAAAAGGCTCCGTCCATATTACAGCTCCGGCTTTGAGGTATCTATAACGCCGCAAATTATCTCAAGATTGCCGTTGCGCGTCCTTATCTCGTCCATCATATGCTTTTCATCCTTGACATTTCTGAGGCTTATCCGATAGTATAGTTTGTAAAGACTTCCCATATTTGTGGTCTTTACCTTCTCAAGCTCATACTCCGACGTGTACTTTTTGAGAATATCATTGAATGAGTTGGTATAGTCTAAGCTTTCGGGTACGGTTATGCGAAGCTCGCGCTGACGGAAGCTCTTTTGAGCAAAGCCCGTCTTGAGAAGTATAAACCCAATGACGCATACAAGAGCCACCATTATAACGGCAAAAAGCACATATCCTGAACCGCAGATAAGTCCTGTCGCCATGGAAAGGAATATCGAGAGAATATCGCGGGCTGTTCCCTGAGCCGAACGGAACCTTACAAGTCCGAACGCGCCACCCATGACTATACCCATGCCTATGTTGCCGTTCACTACCGAAACAACGGATGCCACTATCATGGGAAGCAACACCAATGTTACCGCAAAGCCCTTGTTGAAAGCGTTCCTGTACATATAGAGCACCGATACCGCCAAGCCGAGCAGGAGCGCGGCAAACATGCAGACAGCAAGCATCAAAGCATTCGGCACTATATAGCCCTCATGCAGCAACAAACTTGTAAAAATACCATCCGAAATCATAAGCTTCCTCCAATCAAAAGCCTTTTATAGGCATTACCGTATTTTGTATATGTGCCCGGATAAATCCTAAGCTCGTCCAATGCGTTTGACAGCCAGAGCGGCATAGCCTCCGAAATCTTCAGCTCCATTATAAGCTCGTCATCCCCCATAAGCCGCTCGCCGTATGTTCCCTTGAGCAGATCAAGCTCATAGTTCCTGAATCTCGTATTAAGATCAAATGTTATCCTTACGTCGTCGTTTTCAAAAGCCCTGTACGCTATCCTATCATAGCACAGAATCATGGCCGGTTCAAGCGTTCCATAGTGTTCGAGCGTCCAATCTATCTCGCTGAATATCTGGCTCCACCTGCTCGGTTTTTCTCTGAAGCATAGGAACCGCATCGCTTCCTCATAGGGCAGGGTTTCACGTCTTTTATAGACGATGCCGTCAAACTTCTTTTTCAGCTCAACAAACGCCGTGCTGTCCCTTTTGGGAGTCCCATAGGTTCTCAGCCTCAGCTTTTCCTTATACATCGGCTTTTCTATCGACTCCCTTATGAGCCTGTAATCGGGAGTGTCAAAATATATGCTGCATATGGTTGTTAATCCGTACTCGTCGCTGTATATCCTGTCCGAAAGCATATCAATAAGAGCGCGCATCTGCGGCTCCACCATAAGGTATTTGATCTCCTTCCGTTCGAAAACCGACTGGATCATACTTTTTTCTGCCTTTCAAGTACATTTATTGCCATTTTATACGGTCATTATAGCATCTTTTTATGTAAATTAACATACGCCAATGTGTCAAAAAGCCAACATGGGCATCAAGCGTTTTTCGCCTGTCTTGCTCAGCACAGCAATTTTGCGAATCTCATCAGATTCTTATAACACGCCGCCTCAAGCGCCTCGCCCCTGATTCCCGCTTTTTCGAGAGCATCCGCAAACGCGGGAAGCATTGAAGGGTCTGAAAGACCCACAGGATACTGCCCCATGCCGTCGAAGTCGGAGCCTATGGCAAGGCATTCCACCCCGCCTACCTCGCATATATGCTCGGCATGGCGGACTATATCATCTATATGCGCCATCCTCTCGGACGTCAACTGCTTATAGTAGAAATTGACGCCTATTGTGCCGCCCCTTCGGGCTATCTCCTTTATATGCGCGTCGCAATGCGAACGCGGAGAATCGAATACCGCTCTCGCGTTTGAGTGGGAGGCAAACACCTTGACATTCTCGGCAAGCACGTCATCTATGCCGGCGTCATTGAGGTGCGACACATCAACCGCCATTCCGAGCCTGCCCATCTCGCGGACAATGTTCTTTCCGAGGAATGTGAGTCCCTTTTTGTTCTTTCCGAGCGCGGGGCTTGCAAGCTCATTCCTTGTATTCCATGTGAGCGTCATCGCCTTAACGCCCATACGGTGCACGCATCGGAGTATGTCCTCATACCCTTCGATCGCCTCCCCGCCCTCAATGGTCAGCACGGTGGCAATCTTATCGCCCGAAACATCGAAATCCTTCGTCAGCGGAACAAATTCAGTATGCTCCTCAAGCATACGCTCATAGGCGTCGTACATGCTCAAAAACTGCTGGAGGTACGAACGCCTGTGCTTGACGTCTATCCATGCGGCAAAGAATTGAAGCTTTACCCCTCCCGCTTTAAGTCTGTCCAACGCCACCGACTGCCCGGCTGCCGGCTTAGCTATATCATAGCCCTCATTCACCATTCCGTATAAAAAATCACAATGACCGTCGGCAAAATACATGTCTTCCTCCCGTTTTGCTCCATCCCGCAAAAGCGGCTCCCATGCCATTGTATGCACAGGAGCCGTTACTGTTGTTTGCGCAACAGATTACTTCGCAAATTCAACTGCTCTCGTTTCGCGGATAACATTTACCTTAATCGTTCCCGGATACTCAAGCTCGGACTCGATACGTTTAACTATATCCTTTGCAAGAAGCAATGTATCGGCGTCATTGACATTCTCAGGCTTGACCATAATGCGAACCTCACGTCCTGCCTGAATAGCAAATACCTTGTCAACGCCCTCGAAGGAGTTGGCGATATCCTCCAGCTTTTCAAGACGCTTAATGTAATTTTCAAGCGTTTCGCGCCTTGCGCCGGGACGTGCCGCGCTTATGGCGTCAGCCGCCTGCACAAGAACCGCCTCGACCGTGCCGGGCTCGACGTCGCCGTGGTGAGCGAGTATCGCGTGAACAATCTGGTTGTTCTCACGGTATTTCTTGGCAAGGTCTCCGCCTATCTGCGCATGGCTGCCCTCGACCTCATGGTCAACCGCCTTGCCTATATCATGGAGAAGACCCGCACGCTTTGCAAGCTGGACGTTTACACCAAGCTCGACTGCCATAAGTCCCGCCAGATGCGCGACCTCAATGCTGTGCTTGAGTACGTTCTGTCCATAGCTTGTGCGGTATTTCAGGCGTCCGAGCAGCCTTACAAGCTCATGGTGCAAGCCATGCACGCCAACCTCGAATATCGCGGATTCACCCGCTTCGCGTATCTGATTGTCAACTTCCTTCCTTGCCTTCTCGACCATCTCCTCTATCCTTGCGGGATGGATTCGACCGTCCAGTATGAGCTTCTCAAGGGCAATCCTCGCTATCTCGCGCCTTACGGGATCAAAGCCGGAGAGTATGACCGCTTCAGGCGTATCGTCGATAATAAGATCAACGCCGGTCGCGGTTTCGAGCGTCCTTATATTGCGTCCCTCACGGCCTATTATGCGGCCCTTCATCTCATCATTCGGGAGCGGAACCACGGATATTGTCGTTTCGGCAACGTGGTCGGCGGCACAACGCTGTATCGCCATTGAAATGATGTTGACAGCACGCCTGTCAGCCTCCGCCTTTGCCTTTGCCTCAATATCACGAATCATCAATGTCGCATCATGGCGAGCTTCCTTTTCGGCATTGTTCAGTATGATGCTCTTTGCCTCGTCGGCAGTCATGGCGGCTATCCTCTCAAGCTCGCCCTTCTGTTGCTCGTAAAGCTCCTGTGCGGAAGCCTCAAGCTTCTCAACATCCTTAGTCCTTGTATTGAGCTGCTCCTCTCGTTTTTCCAGGCTCTCAAGCTTTTTATCAAAGCTCTCCTCCTTCTGCTGAAGACGGCGTTCAGAACGCTGTATCTCGTTCCTGCGCTCCTTGTTCTCCCTCTCCTGTTCCGTCTTGATGCGGTAAACCTCTTCCTTTGCCTCAAGTATGGTTTCCTTTTTAAGCGTTTCGGCACGCTTCTGCGCATCGTCGATCATCTTCTTGACCGCGTCCTCCGCCTTGGCTATCTTTGCCTCGGCGATGTTTCTTCTGTAGTAATAGCCTATCGCAACGCCGGCTCCAAGCAGGACAAAGCCTCCCAGTACCAACAGCAATATTTGCCACCATTCCATAACAAAGTCCTCCAATATATATAATATGTCGTATGAGTACATACCTGTACCCATTCTATAAGACATGTATCATAATTATATAAGTAAACGCGTTTTCCGTCAAGAGCAAAATGGCGTATTATGACTTTATATATGAAATATATAGTTGTGTTCGCTTAACAAACCCGTTTATTTCGCTCAATATTCGGGAAGAATTATATTTATAACGACATAAAATGAATATAATCAGGAGGAGCTAATATGTCGAAACCACCGAGAAAGCTCACCGCGAGGGAAAAAGCGGAGCATGAAAAGTATCTTGAACTTGTAAAGGAGCGTATGCCCAAGAGCCGTACTCTTTTAAGATGTGCGCTGGCATTCGTCACAGGAGGAGCTATATGCTGTATTGGACAGCTTATAGGCGATATAGGAGTTGTTTGGCTGAAGCTTGACAGGGAAACGAGCGGCACATTCATTTCCGTAATGCTGATATTTATCGCCGCGCTGCTCACTGGACTTGGCGTCTATGACAAAATAGGAACAGTTGCAGGAGCAGGCTCGGTCGTGCCGATAACCGGTTTTTCAAACTCGGTAGTTGCCCCCGCTATGGAGCATCGCAGCGAGGGTATAGTGATGGGAGTTTGCGCCCAGCTCTTTACAATCGCAGGACCCGTGCTTGTATACGGAATAACCAGCTCGGTCATAGTCGGTCTTATCACATGGATCGTTCAAATGCTGTAGCGAGAGTTGTCGTCAATAAATATTGCCCGAAAGCGTTTCCGCCTTCGGGCAATTCGTTTAATTTGAAATTATATCAGCTCGATAAGTGCCATTTCAGCGGCGTCGCCACGACGGGGACCGAGCTTCATGATGCGGGTATAACCGCCGTTCTTGCCGTCATATTTGGGAGCAAGCTCATTGAACAGCTTCTCAACAACGGGATGATTCGCAGCGGTACGCTTCTCGAAGTCCTCCCTCTTTTCCTTATGCTGCTGCACTTCGGTGATGTTGTAGAGGTAAGCCATTATCTGCCTTCTTGCATGGAGCTTTGAGGGCTTGTCGATCTTCTTCTCTACTTCGATCTCCTGCTGCTTATCGTTGACGGACTTCCTTGTGACAGTCTCTGTATTTTTATACTCAGCCACAGCAATCGAGATGAGCTTCTCAACAATGGGACGAATCTCCTTGGCACGGGTCTCGGTTGTAACGAGCTTGCCGTTCCAGAGCAGAGCGGTCGCCATATTGCGGAACATAGCATCACGCTGATCGGTGGGCTTGTTGAGCTTACGGTTAGGCATAATTTTTCCTCCTATATTAGTTGCCGATGGGCTAAAGAATTATTCGTCGCTTTCTCTGAGGGAAAGTCCCAGTCCGGCAAGCTTCTGCTGGACTTCTTCAAGGGACTTACGACCAAGGTTACGCACCTTCATCATTTCTTCCTCATTGCGCTCAACCAATTCGGCTACCGAATTGATGCCGGCGCGCTTGAGACAGTTATACGAACGGACAGAGAGATCCAACTCCTCAATCGGAGTCTCAAGCAGCTTTGACTTGTCGTCAGCACTCTTGTCCTCGAATATCGTATCGTGCTGTGTATCCTCGGTGAGGTTGATGAAGAGGCTGAGGTGCTCGGTCATTATATTGGCTGCCTTGGATACGGCTTCTTCGGGACGTATTGCACCTGAAGTCCAAACCTCAAGTGTAAGCTGATCGAAGTCAGTTGTGTTTCCGACACGAGTATCATCAACACGGAAGTTTACCTTTGTTATCGGTGTGAATATTGAATCCACGGCTATTTCACCGATGGGCATTCCGGGTTTCTTGTTCTTATCAGCGGAAACATAACCGCGTCCCTGATCTAATATGATCTCCATATACAGACGCGCATTCTCGCCCAAAGTTGCAATGTGAAGATCGGGATTGACGATCTCTACATCCGCGTCGCAGATTATATCGCCCGCCTTAACATCACATTCACCCGCCGCGTCAATTATGACGCGTCTGGCGCCCTCGCCGTAAATCTTGGTGCGCAGCTCCTTGATGTTGAGTATTATCTCGGTTACATCCTCTTTCACACCTTCAATGGTGGAAAACTCATGAAGCACACCGTCGATCTTAACGGAGGTTGCAGCGACGCCGGGAAGTGAGCTAAGCAGTACACGACGCAGACAGTTGCCGAGTGTTGTGCCGAAGCCGCGCTCTAAGGGCTTGACTTCAAACTTACCATATCGTTCAGTCAGCTCTACACACTCAATTTTGGGTCTTTCAATTTCCAACATCAAACTCTCCCCTCTCTTTCATTAAGCGTACAGGGTAATCTCCCGCAAAGCGGAAGAATTCGGGTTTCAATTCATTACCTGGAATAGAACTCAACAATGAGATGCTCCTCAATGATGACGTCGATGTCATCGCGCTGCGGCATACCAACCACGGTGCCCTTGAGGTTCTCAGCATCCAGTGTCAGCCACTTGGGCATCTTACCATCCGCACCCTGCTCACGAAGCGCCTTGAAGCACTCCATATCGCGGCTGTTGTTGCGAACGGAAATGACCTGACCGGGCTTTACGATGTAGGAGGGAATGTCAACCTTCTTGCCGTCAACGGTGATGTGACCGTGAGCGACAAGCTGACGTGCCATGGGACGGCTTGCGCCGAAAGCCAGACGGTAGACAACATTGTCAAGACGACGCTCACAAAGAGCGAGCAGGTTGTCACCGGTTACGCCACGCATATTGGTGGCCATATCATAATACTTCCTGAACTGGGACTCCAGAACGCCATACATCCTGCGAACCTTCTGCTTCTCACGAAGCTGAATGCCGTAGTTGGACTGTTTGCGCTGACGAGCCTGACCATGCTGTCCGGGAGGGGTGGAACGCTTTGTAAATGCGCACTTCGCGCTGTAGCAGCGGTCGCCCTTGAGGAAGAGCTTGCAGCCTTCCCTGCGGCACTGCCTGCATACGGATTCTGTATATCTTGCCATAGTCGTGCCTCCTTATACTCTCCTGCGCTTGGGAGGACGGCATCCGTTATGGGGAATGGGCGTAACGTCCTTGATCATGTTGATCTCAAGACCTGCTGCCTGGAGTGAACGGATTGCGGACTCACGACCTGCGCCGGGACCCTTTACATAAACTTCTACAACACGCATACCATGCTCCATGGATGCCTTGGCAGCCTGCTCCGCAGCCATCTGCGCCGCGAAGGGTGTGCTCTTCCTGGAACCGCGGAAACCGCAGCCGCCGGCGGAAGCCCATGAGATAGCGTTGCCGTTAAGATCGGTGATCGTAACAAGCGTGTTATTGAAAGAGGAACGGATGTGTGCCTGACCGCGCTCGATGTTCTTCTTCTCGCGGCGCTTGCGGCTGGTAACTTTCTTACCCTTTACCTGCTTAGCCATTTATCGTTTCCTCCTTATTTCTTCCTGCTCATCTGACGCTTGGGACCCTTGCGTGTCCTTGCGTTCTGCTTTGTTGACTGACCGCGTACGGGCAGTCCCTTACGATGACGAACACCGCGGTAGCAGCCGATCTCTATGAGACGCTTTATGTTCATAGCTGTCTCACGACGCAGATCACCCTCTACCTTCAAGTTCTTATCAATGTATTCCCTGAGAAGATTAACGTCATTCTCACTGAGATCCCTTACACGGATGTCGGGATTAACACCGGTTTCCGCCAGAATCTGCTTGGATGTGGAAAGGCCGATACCGTAGATGTAGGTCAGACCTATCTCAACACGCTTATCCCTTGGCAGATCAACGCCACTAATACGTGCCATTAGATTTTTTTACCTCCGTAAAATAATGATTGAATCGTTATTTTGGGAATTACCCTTCCCAAAGGGGGTATAATCACCTGCCGGTTCCCGATTTAGACTCAAGCCGAGCAACCACATTCAGCTTAGGTCTAAACCGGGCAGCCGCACCGGACAGGAAATGATCTTACATTCCTTAAGAAAGTATCCACACCTCGGCGGAGCGGAGTGAAACTCGCCGAGCGAACTGCCCCTATTCAGATCAGGAGCGCCAATCGTTCCGATCAGCCCTGCTTCTGCTTATGACGGGGATTCTCACAAATGATCATGACGCGACCCTTGCGCTTGATTATCTTGCACTTCTCGCACATGGGCTTGACACTCGGTCTGACTTTCATGGTTTCTCCTCCTTAATGTAATGAAAAATATTTTACAACGAACCGATTCAGTTCTTTGCACGCCAGGTTATTCGACCGCGGGTCAGATCATAGGGTGAAAGCTCCACCGTGACCTTATCGCCTGTCAAAATACGAATGAAATTCTGACGAAGCTTGCCTGAAATGGTGGCAATGATTTTATGCCCATTCTCAAGCGTAACCTCGAACATTGTGTTAGGGAATGTATTGGTTACAACGCCTTCTACTTCGATAACATCCTGCTTAGACATCTTCAAGCCTCCTTTTCATTGATAAAAGCTTCTTCTCTTTTCTTTAAGGGAGCGGATAACATGTGAGTCATCGACCTTCTGTCCCTCTTTGAGCCTCTGAGCAAGCTCGGCGTCGGCGTCCTTCAGTACGCTGACATGCTTCCTCTTCTTTGTCTTGGGCTTTTTAAAAGTTCGGTTTTTGCCATTGCAGAGGAGCAGCTCCCCTGCCATTCTGCCCTCTCGGACGATTCCGATTACCAAATATATCTCTCCGGCGTCATGCCCCGCAAGGGATACCGCATAGTGTCCTACGACATTTTCGGCGTTTGATGTACCCCTCAAAAGACCATTGCCGCAAGAATTTTCGCACATTTTGGAACCTCCGTTCGGACTACATGACACAACTGATTAAGTATAGCATATTATTGAACCAATGTCAATACTTCCGCCGATTTTTTTCCAACAATTATTGTGTTTTCATAGTGTGCGCTCATGCTCCCGTCAGCGGTGGACGCCGTCCATCCGTCATCGGCAAACACGAGTCTCCATGTGCCGAGGCTTATCATCGGCTCTATGGCGAGCGTCATGCCCTCTGTAAGCCTTGTACCCCTGCCCATGCGAATATCAACATAGTTGGGAACCTCTGGCGGCTCGTGCATATGAGTGCCAATGCCGTGACCCACCATCTCGCGTATCACGCCGAAGCCATGCTCCTTCGCGTGCGTTTCAACAGCCCTCGCTATATCGACAAGGTGGTTGCCCTCAACCGCCTGCTCGGCGCCGAGGAAGAAGCACTCCCTTGTGACGTCGATGAGCTTCTGCACCTCCGGAGCTATGCTTCCGACCGAAAACGTCCTTGCGGCGTCGCCGTGCCAGCCATCGACAATGGCTCCGCAGTCAATGCTTATTATATCTCCATCCTTGAGCTTGACCTTCTTCGACGGAATGCCGTGAACGACCTGCTCATTTACGGACGTGCAAATAGAGGCCGGGTAGCCGTTGTAGTTCAGGAATGAGGGTATACCCCCGTTCTTTCTTATAAACGCCTCTGCCTCGTGATTCAGCTCATATGTTGTTATGCCCGGCTCAACAAGCTTTTCAAGAAGATTGAGCGTCTCGCCGACAAGTCTGCCGGCGACACGCATCTTATCGAGCTGAGTCTGAGATTTGATGGTTATTCTTTCTGCCATAAATACTCCGAATGCTCTTGTATGAATTACTTTTCAAGTATTTTGAATATGCTCTGAGCGACCTCGTCAACGGTGCCGCTGCCGCAGACCTCCTCAAGCAGCCCCTTCTCCCTGAAGAAGTTGACAAGGGGGAATGTCTGTGCCGCATAGACGTCCAGCCTGTGCTTGACGGTTTCGGGCTTATCATCATCCCTTGCCACAAGCTCCGCTCCGCAAGCCTCGCAGAAGAAATGCTCTGCTGAATTGACGTCAACGCTGTATGTATTCTTGCACACGGGGCAGACGCGACGTCTTGCCATACGGTCGATTATCTCCTCGTCGGGAACCGTTATGCAGACCGCGCAGTCGATATCGGAGAATCCGAGCAAGTTCTCAGCCTGTGCTATCGTGCGGGGGAATCCGTCAAGCAGGAACCCGTTCTGGCAATCCGGCTGCTGTATGCGGTTTTGAACCATACCGACTATTATCTCATCGGGAACGAGTTCACCGCTGTCGATGAGAGATTTCGCCTTTATACCGAGAGGAGTCTTAGATGCGATTTCAGCCCGCAGCATATCTCCCGTTGAAATATGTGCGAGCGAGTAACGTTCGGCTATCTTTGCTGCCTGAGTGCCCTTGCCTGCACCCGGCGGGCCCAAAAGTATCAGCTTCATATTAAGTTTTTCAGCCGTTTTTCGGCTTCCTTTCATAATATTATGACGACGTTTTCCATACGGATGTATGGAAAACGTCGCGTCCGTTTAAATTGCTTATCGGCAAAGTCCTTTTACGGACTATGTCAATTAACCAAGGAATCCCTTGTAATGACGCATCAGCATGAGGGACTCAAGCTGCTCGGAGGTTTCAAGAGCAACGCTTACCATAATCAGTATGGATGTCGCACCGAAACGGCTGAGGAGGTCAATACCGAGGATGTTGAGCAGTATGGACGGGATTATAGCGATGAGGCAGAGGAATATCGCGCCGAAAAGTGTAAGACGGCTGGACTTTCTCTGGAGATAATCGCTTGTGGGCTTACCGGGGCGAATGCCGGGGATGAAGCCGCCGTTCTGCTGCAGATTCTTGGAGATGTCCACAGGGTTGAAGCTGATGGACGAATAGAAGTAGGCGAAGCCGATTATCAGCAGACCATACAGCAGGTTGTAGATGATGATTCCGGCAGGGTTCTTGCTGGAAGCACTCAGATAGGTCTTCACAAAGAGGGGGAAGCCCGCATTCTGATTGCCGAAGAACTGAGCGATCATTGTGGGAACCTGGAGTATTGTCATGGCGAAAATCAGGGGCATAACGCCGTTTGCGTTCGCCTTCATGGGGATGTGTGTGGACTGACCGCCATAGAGCTTACGTCCGACAACACGCTTGGCATACTGAACAGGTATGCGGCGAACCGCCCTGTCAACGAGAACTACGCCGGCGATGAGCACAACAGCGACTACGAGTGCCGCCAAGGGAGCCCACCACTTGAGCAGACCGCCATGAGCTGTGTCAAGCCTTGCCCAGGGGAGAATCTCCCATGTGGTGAATATCTTGACAAATACGTTGGGAATGGAAGCGACGATGGATGCGAAGATCAGCATCGAGATACCGTTTCCAACACCCTTTTCAGTGATGCGCTCGCCCAACCACATGAGGAATGCGGTACCGGCTGTTGCGCAGACGCCGATCGTGATATAGGTTATAGCCTTGTTTGCGCCATCGGAGCCGAAGAGCTTAAGCTCGTTCAGAATGCTTACATTGGCATTCTGGAGCATCATTATGATGCTTATGGACTGAATGGCAGCGAGGGCAATACCGACATATCTTGTGATCCTTTCGATCTTCTGCCTTCCGTCCTCTTCCTTGGAGAGACGCTCAAGGGAAGGAATGGCGATCGTCAGGAGCTGAACAATAATGGAACCTGTGATGTAAGGGCTGATACCCATTGCAAACAGTGAGAACTGGCTGAGGGATCCGCCGCTGAACAGATCAAGGAAACCGAGCAGGTCGTACTGCCTTATCGACTCCTCCAGGGCTGTTGCATTGACGCCGGGGATCGGAATTACCGAACCCAGCCTGTAGACAACTATGAGCAGGAGAGTGAAGAGCATCTTTGTGCGGATGTCTTTAACCTTCCACGCATTGATGAACGTCTTAAACATTACTCCACCTCAACAGTTCCGCCGGCAGCAACGATAGCGTTACGGGCTGATTCCGTGACCTTTGCCGCCTTAACGGTAAGGTTCTTTGTAAGCTTGCCACGACCCAGAACTTTGAGTCCGTCCTTATTGATCTTGCGAATCACGCCGGCCTCGCGGAGGAACTCGGCATTGATCTCTGTTCCATTGTCAAACTGCTCAAGGACTTCGATGTTGATAACCGTGTACTCCTTGGCAAAGTTGTTATAGAATCCGCGCTTCGGAAGTCTGCGGGGAAGGGGCATCTGACCGCCCTCGAAGCCGTTCTTCTTGCTTCCGGAACGTGCCTTCTGACCCTTATGACCGTAACCGGAGGTCTTACCGAGACCTGAACCGGTGCCGCGGCCCACACGCTTCTTCGCTGTGGTGGAACCCATTGTGGGCTGTAACTCGTGAAGTTTCATTTGCACCTCCAATTAGACTTCTTCCACCTTGACAAGGTGCTTTACTTTGAAGATCATGCCACGGATGCAGGCGTTGTCGGGCTTAACGACTACGGAGTGCATCTTGTGAAGACCGAGAGCCTTAACTGTGGCCTGCTGATCCTTGAGCGCACCAATGGTGCTTTTAACCAATTCAATCTTGAGCTGTGCCATTGTGCTTACCCCCTTATTCGGTAATCTCAGCGACGGACTTGCCGCGGAGCTTAGCTATCTCCTCAGCGGTTCTGAGCTGCTGAAGTCCATTGAGGGTCGCCTTTACACAGTTGGCGGGATTGTTGGAGCCATAGCTCTTTGTACGAATATCCTTAATGCCGACCATTTCGAGAACCGCACGGACGGGGCCGCCCGCGATAACGCCGGTACCTTCTTCAGCGGGGAGCATACGAACATGACCCTTGGAGAATTTACCCTCAACGGCATGAGGGATGGTTGTTCCGACGATGGGAACCGAGATGAGGTGACGCTTCGCATCCTCGACGCCCTTGCGAACCGCTTCGGGAATCTCGGCAGCCTTACCTGTGCCTACGCCTACCCTGCCCTTTTCATCGCCGATGACGATGAGAGCGGCAAAGCGGAATGTACGACCGCCCTTGACGACCTTGGCAACACGGTTGACCGCGACTAAGCGCTCCTGAAATTCCGGTACTTCCGGTGTGAAGTTACGCTTCTGCTGCATTTGAGTACCTCCTTAGAAATCCAGACCACCCTTGCGGGCGCCGTTTGCCAGTGCCTCAACACGACCGGTGTAGAGATAACCGCCACGGTCGAAAACGACCTTCTCAACGCCCTTGTTCTTGGCGCGCTTGGCGACAGTCTCACCGACGAGCTCGGCAGCCTGCTTCTTGTTCTTACCGTCAAGCTGTGTCCTGATCTCAGGATCCATTGTGGACGCGGCAGCGAGTGTGATACCTGCTGCATCGTCGATTACCTGAGCATAGATGTGCTTGAGGGAGCGATATACATTCAGACGGGGACGTTCGGGGGTTCCGCTGAAATAGTGGCGGAGACGTGCATGACGTGCTACCCTGATCGCATTCTTATCAATCTTGCTAATCATAGTTTACCTCCAATTACTTACCCGTCTTACCGACCTTACGACGTACGAACTCACCGGCATAGCGGATACCCTTGCCCTTATAAGGCTCAGGGGGACGAACCTCGCGGATGTTGGCAGCGATCTGACCGACCTTCTGCTTGCTGATACCCTTAACGGTGATCCTGTTGGGAGCGGGAACGTCGAATGTGATGCCGTCCTTCTCCTCGAACTCAACATTATGGGAGAAACCGACTGTGAGAACGAGCTTGTTGCCGTTCTTGACAGCCTTATAACCTGTACCCTCGATCTCAAGCTTCTTCTCGAAGCCGTTGGTCACGCCTATGACCATGTTGTTGATAAGTGTACGGGTGAGACCGTGCAGGGCGCGATCCTGCTTCTCATCGGTAGGCCTTGCTACCTTGAGCGTTCCATCCTCCTCGGTGATGTTCATGCGAGGGGATACCTTCTCCGAAAGCTGACCCTTGGGGCCCTTGACGGTCACGACGCTGTTCTCGACCGTGATTGTCACTCCGCTGGGTACGGTTATCGGATGTTTTCCGATTCGAGACATTTTTACCTCCGAAAATTTTAAGTTGATACCGGCCTATATGCCTCCGCTGACAACGGAAGCATATAAGCACGTTTGTAAACAAAGGTGTATTACCAGATATACGCGAGAACTTCGCCGCCAACGCCCTGCTTCCTTGCCTCACGGTCGGTCATGATGCCGCGTGAGGTGGAGATGATGGCGATTCCGAGGCCGTTGAGAACCTTGGGGAGCTTATCCTTGCGGGCATAAACGCGCAGACCGGGCTTCGAAACGCGCTTGAGGCCTGTGATGACACGCTGACGGTTGGGGCCGTACTTCAGAACGATGTTCATCATCTTCTCAACGCCTTCCTCGTTCACGGAATACGACTTGATGTAACCTTCGTTAAGGAGAATCTCGGCGATGGCGAGCTTCATGTTGGAAGCGGGTACATCGACGGTTTCGTGCTTTGCAACCAGCGCATTACGGATGCGGGTAAGCATATCAGCAATGGGATCTGTAATAAGCATTATACTTTCCTCCTAATAAAGATTACCAGCTTGCCTTGCGGACGCCGGGGATTTCGCCCTTATAAGCGAGTTCACGGAAGCATACACGGCAGAGGCCATACTTCCTGAGAACGGAATGGGGACGACCGCAGATACGGCAACGGGTGTACGCCCTGGTGGAATACTTGGGTTCACGCTGCTGCTTGAGCTTCATTGATGTCTTAGCCATTTAAGTTTTCCTCCTGTCAGGCGTTGATGTTGGCGAAAGGCATACCGAAGAGCTTGAGGAGTTCCTTGGCTTCTTCGTCGGTGTTGGCACTTGTTACGAAAACGATGTCCATACCGCGAACCTTGTCGATGTCATCATAATTGATTTCGGGGAATATGAGCTGTTCCTTAACGCCCATGGCATAGTTTCCGCGACCGTCGAAGCTGGTTTCGGAAACGCCGCGGAAGTCGCGGACGCGGGGCAGAACGATGTTCATGAGCTTATCCATGAAGTAGTACATACGATCGCCGCGGAGTGTGACCTTGGCACCGATGTTCATGCCCTGACGAACCTTGAAGTTCGCAACCGACTTCTTGGCCTTTGTGATGATTGGCTTCTGACCCGCGATCTGACCGAGCTGCTCAACGGCGGCATCGATGGCCTTCGCGTTGTCCTTATCAGCACCGAGACCCATGTTGAGAACTATCTTCTCAAGTCTGGGAATCATCATGGGGTTGGGGTAGTTGAACTTCTCATGCATTGCAGGAGCAACTTCCTCATTATACTTAACTCTGAGGCGGGCAGCTTCTGTGAAAGCGGCAGCTTCCTGCTGGCCCTTCTTCTTCTTGGCAGGGGCCTGTGCCTGTTCCTTCTTAGCCATTACTTACCTCCCTCAGTCGATGTTCTTGCCGCACTTTTTGCAAACGCGGACCTTCTTCTGCTCGCCGTTCTTGCCTTCAACGAAGGTGTGACCGACACGAGTGGGCTTTTTGCAGGAGGGGCAAACAAGCATGACGTTAGAAGCATGGATTGTGCCTTCCTTCTCGATCCTGCCGCCCTCTTCACCCTGCTGACGGGGCTTTGTGTGGCGGATGACCATTGCACGACCCTGAACGACAACGCGCTCCTTGTTAGGATCGACCTTGAGGACCTTGCCGGTCTTACCGACGTCCTTCTGGTTGTTGCCGGCAATAACCATTACGGTGTCGCCTGTCTTGATGTTCATATCATATCCTCCTTACAGAACCTCAGGTGCGAGGGAGACTATTTTCATATAGACTTCCTGGCGCAACTCACGGGCAACCGGCCCGAAGATACGGGTGCCACGGGGCTGCTTCTGATCGTTTATAATGACTGCTGCATTATCGTCAAAGCGGATGTGGGAGCCGTCGGCACGGTGTACGCCTGTAACTGTGCGGACTACAACTGCCTTAACAACATCCTTCTTCTTTACAGCACCACCGGGGGTAGCTGTCTTGACGGAAGCAACGATTACGTCTCCGATGCTGGCGAACTTCCTTTTGGAACCGCCCAGCACACGAATGCACATGATTTCCTTAGCGCCGGAATTATCGGCAACCTTTAACCTTGTCTGTGGCTGAATCATAATTTACCTCCGGGATTACTTCGCCTTTTCGATGATCTCAACGATGCGCCAGTGCTTATCCTTGGAAAGCGGACGTGTCTCCATGATGCGGACGGTATCGCCGATGCCGCAGTCATTGTTTTCATCGTGAGCCTTGAACTTTGTGGTCTTGTTGACCATCTTACCGTAGAGGGGGTGACGGACCTTGGTGCGTACAGCAACAACAACGGTCTTATCCATCTTGTCGCTTACGACGATGCCTGTACGGGTCTTACGATAACCCCTTACGAGGGTGTTAGTGTTTTCCATTATAAATACCTCCCTCATTAGTTGGCAGCCAGACGCTCTGTGAGAACGGTCTTGACCCTTGCGATGTCACGCTTGCACTCGCCCAGACGCATGGGGTTGGAAAGCTGACCGATCGCCTGCTGGAAGCGGAGATTGAAAAGCTCTTCCTTGAGCTCCTTCTCTTTGGCCTGAAGCTCCTCGACGGAGAGCTCCTTCAGCTTCTGGAATTCCTTAGTCTTCATTAGCCTTTTCCTCCACTACTCTTTTAACGATCTTGCACTTGAGGGGCAGCTTGTGGATAGCAAGACGGAGCGCCTCACGGCTTGTCGCCTCGTCGGTGCCGGCGATCTCGAACATAACTCTGCCGGGCTTGACGACTGCTACCCAATACTCAGGGGAGCCCTTACCGGAACCCATTCGGGTCTCAGCAGGCTTCTCGGTAACGGGCTTATCGGGGAAAATCTTAACCCAGACCTGACCGTTACGCTTGATGAAACGTGTCATGGCGACACGGGCTGCCTCGATCTGGTTGCTGGTGACCCATGCGGGCTCCAATGCTACAAGACCGAATTCGCCGTAGGTGACTGTATTACCGCGCAGGGCTTTGCCCTTCATGCGTCCGCGATGGACCCTTCTGCGCTTAACTCTCTTAGGCATTAACATGGGGTATTCGCCTCCTTACGCTTTCTTGGCGTTCCTCTTGCCGAGGATCTCGCCCTTATAGATCCAAACCTTTACGCCGATGCGGCCATATGTTGTGGCAGCCTCAGCGAAACCGTACTCGATGTTCGCACGAATGGTCTGACGGGGGATTGATCCGTCATGAACATCCTCGCTCCTTGCTATTTCAGCGCCGCCAAGACGACCTGCGCAGGTGATCTTGATACCCTTCGCGTTCGCCTTCATGGCACGACCCATGGCCTGCTTCATGGCACGGCGGTAGGAGGTACGCTTCTCAAGAGCGGCTGCGATACTCTCAGCAACGAGCTGAGCGCAAGCGTCAGGATTGCTTATCTCCATGATGTTTACGTTGACGGGACGGCCGACGAGCTTGAGAAGCTCAGCCTTTATCGCTTCAACGCCTACGCCGCCCTTACCAATGAGGACGCCGGGACGAGCTGTGTAGATGCTGACTGTTGCCTTGTCGGCGGCACGCTCGATCTCGATCTTGGCGACGCTTGCTTCATAATACTTCTTCTTGAGGAATGTGCGAATCTTGTTGTCCTCAATCAGATAATCAGAGAAATTCTTCTTGTTTGCATACCAACGGGTGTTCCAACCTCTGATAACGCCTACGCGGAAGCCATTAGGATTAACTTTCTGACCCATAACTTACTCCTTCTCGTCCAGAATGATGCTGATGTGGCTGGTGCGCTTCCTGATGTGGAAAGCGGAACCCCTTGCCCTGGGGCGGTAACGCTTGAGCGTCGGACCCTGATTGGCGTAAATCTCTGCAACATAGAGGCTGTCCCTCGACAGTTCGAGATTGTTCTCGGCGTTCGCTATCGCGCTGCGCAGGAGCTTCAGAACGGGTTCGGAAGCCGCCTTGGGGGTGTAGAGGAGAATTGCCTCTGCATCATCGACTGACTTGCCGCGGATCAGGTCGATAACGACCTTGACTTTACGGGAGGAAATGCGGATGTACTTAGCTGTCGCATGGGGACGCTTTTCGGCATTCTCGCGACGCTGAGCCGCTTTTTCTTTAGACCTTGTTGCCATAAATCTCTTTTCCTCCTATCTTATTTACCGCGTGTCGTCTTCTCGGAGCCACGGTGGCCGCGGAAGGTACGGGTGGGGGCGAACTCGCCCAGCTTATGACCGACCATGTCCTCTGTGACATAGACGGGAACGTGCTTCTTTCCGTCGTGAACGGCTATGGTGTGACCGACCATATCGGGGAAGATTGTGGATGCTCTGGACCATGTCTTTATGACGGTCTTCTTGCCGCTCTCATTCATTTCCTGAATACGAGCAAGAAGCCTTTCGGACACAAACGGTCCTTTCTTAACTGACCTACTCATTTAATTATCCTCCCTCTCAATTATTTGCCATTCCTGCGGCGTACAATGAACTTATCGTTGATGTTCTTGGTCTTCCTTGTCTTATGACCGAGAGCAGGCTTACCCCAAGGAGTAACGGGACCGGGACGACCGATCGGGCTCTTGCCCTCACCACCGCCGTGGGGATGGTCGTTCGGGTTCATGACGGAGCCGCGTACTGTGGGACGGATGCCCATATGACGCTTGCGTCCTGCCTTACCGAGCATTATGTTGGCGAAGTCGATGTTGCCAACCTGACCGATAGTGGCCTTGCAGCCGAGGGGGATCAGACGAACCTCTCCGCTGGGGAGACGAACCTGAGCGTACTTGCCTTCCTTAGCCATGAGCTGAGCGGCGTTGCCCGCGCTCCTGACGAGCTGAGCGCCCTTGCCGGGAAGCAGCTCGATGCAGTGGATCATGGTGCCAACAGGGATGTTCCTGAGAGGAATAGCGTTGCCGACCTTGATATCGGCGCCCTCACCGGAGACAACGGTATCACCGACTGTCAAGCCGTAGGGGGCAATGATGTAACGCTTTTCGCCATCCGCATAGTGCAGAAGGGCGATATTAGCGGAACGATTGGGATCGTACTCAACGGTCGCGACCTTAGCGGGGATGTTATCCTTATTGCGCTTGAAGTCGATTATGCGGTAGTATACCCTGCCGCCGCCGCCGATGTGACGTGTTGTGATGCGGCCACGATTGTTACGGCCGCCGGTGCGCTTCTTAGCCTCAAGCAGGGAACGCTCAGGCTTGGTGCAGGTGATCTCCTCGTACATGGAGACCGTCATAAAACGCTGACCGGGGGTTGTGGGCTTTATTTTCCTGATAGCCATCTTAACTCCTCCTTACTGCATGCTGTCAAAGAACTCGATACCCTTGGAGTTCTCTTTAAGCGTAACATAAGCCTTCTTAGTGGAAGGACGGCGGCCCTCATGGAGGCCCTGCCTCTTGACCTTACCGGTCTTATTGACGATGTTGACCTTATCGACCTCGACGCCCGCGAAAACGGCTTCGACGGCTTCCTTGACTTCGGTCCTGTTAGCCCTCTTGTCAACTATGAATGTGTAGGTCTTGGAGCCTATCATGTCATAGCTCTTCTCTGTGAGAACCGGGCGGATTATTATATCGTGGTAATTCATGCGTAAACCTCCTCGATCTTGCCGGCTGCGCCCTTTGAGATGACGAGCGTATCATGCTTGAGTATCTCATAGGTGTTAAGAGCGCCTACGAAGGTGACTTCAACGCCCTCGATGTTGCGCGCGGACTTGACGACCTTCTCATCGTTCTCAGCGAGTACGATCAGGGGCTTGTTTGCCTTGAGCGCGTTGAGGCTCTTTACCATCTCGGCTGTCTTGATCGTATCCATCTCAATGGAATCGACAACGACGATCTTCTCATCGGCAGCCTTGGAAGAGAGAGCGGAAACGAGAGCAACACGCTTCAGCTTCTTGTTGAGAGCCATACGGTAGTCGCGGGGCTTGGGAGCGAATACGACGCCGCCGTGTGTCCACTGGGGCGACCTTGTGGAACCCTGACGGGCGCGTCCAGTACCCTTCTGACGCCAAGGCTTCTTGCCGCCGCCGGAAACCTCGGCGCGTGTCTTGGCACTCTGGGTTCCCTGACGCTGATTGGCAAGGTATGCGACTACATAGGAATGCATTGCGGAGGCATTGATCTCGGCGCCGAAGACTGTCTCAGCGAGCGTAACGGTACCGATGTTCTCGCCCTTCATATTGTAAAGATTTACATTAGGCATTGTTTCTTACCTCCTTATTTAACAGTACTCTTTACGAGTACCAGACCGCCGTTGGCACCGGGGATGGCGCCCTTGATGAGGAGGAGGTTCCTCTCAGCATCGGAACGAACGATCTCAAGATTCTGAACGGTGATGCGCTCACGGCCCATGTGACCGGGAAGATGCTTGGTCTTGAAGACCTCACCGGGATATGTGCAAGCGCCGAGGGAGCCTGCTACGCGGTAGGAGTGGGAACCGTGGGTCTTGCGGCCGCGGCCCTGATTCCAACGCTTGATGTTGCCCTCAAAGCCCTTACCCTTGGAAATGCCGGTAACGTCAACATGCTCGCCCTTATTGAAGACGTCAGCCTTTATGACGCTGCCAACCTGATACTGACTGCAATCGTCAAGGCGGAATTCCTTGACATAGCGATGAGCTTCAACACCCGCCTTCTTCAGGTGACCCATTTCGGGCTTGGTGATGAGCTTCTCACGAACGGGCATGAAAGCCATCTGAACCGCGTCGTAACCGTCGTGATCGACTGTCTTGATCTGGGTTACGGGGCAGGGACCTGCCAGAACGACGGTTACGGGAACCATTGTGCCGTCCTCACAGAAGACCTGTGTCATGCCTATTTTCTTACCCAATATAGCCTGTTTCATCGTGACACCTCATTCATCAGAGCTTTATCTCGATGTCAACGCCGGCGGGAAGATCGAGCTTCATCAGCGCGTCCACGGTCTTTGCCGAGGGGTGCATGATGTCGATCAAACGCTTATGGGTGCGCATCTCGAACTGTTCTCTGGAGTCCTTGTACTTGTGCGTCGCACGGAGGATCGTTACTATCTCTTTCTCGGTGGGGAGAGGAATCGGGCCGGAAACTCTGGCTCCGGTACGCCTTGCCGTATCAACGATCTTCTCTGCGCTCTGGTCGATGAGTTCGCACTCATACGCCTTGAGCTTAATGCGGATTCTGTTGTTTGCCATTTTTTACTCCTTCCAAATTATCACGGAATCGCCGTGCCGTAATTTTTCCGAGCGTATCGCCCCTCTGCATTCCGCCGTATCATCGGCGGGCGCAGTTCGGCTTTCGCCGCTCGCGGCAGTACACCGACCCAAGTGTTTTCATGCTGAAAAACTTATCGGGCGGTTTCCCGCCATGCTCCCGATTGGAGCCGCCCCTCCAAAAGTTACCCGGCTGGCGACCGGCAATCTCCCAAAGGGACAACAGTTGCTGCATCCGATTGACTTTTAGCTGAGCCCGCTACACAGGTTCGCAAAGCTCAGTTGGCATCAAAAGCCGCACATTGCGCAACGCTTTAATTATACATATTTCTTCGCTGAATGCAAGCTTTTTTTTGAATTTTACCAAATATATTTTGAAATGTACGCTAAGCCGTGTGTTTTCATCCCTTCGGCAGCATCAGTCTTACCGCTGAATGTATGTTTTCTATCAATACCTCGTGTCCTGCCCGCGCAAGCTCTCCGTCGAGCATCCATTTCACAGGCTTGTCGAATATGAATCTTACCTCGCTGCACAGAAAACAGTGCATCAGATCGCACGAGAAGTCCCCTGTTGACAGCGCGTGAGCTATCCTGCTCAGCTCCATGGCGTTCTTGGGATAATCTATGAGCATGACCTCAAACAGTCCGTCGTTCAAATCCACACGATTCTTCCTTGCGTAGTTTATTACTCCGGCTATGCTGGGCGTATTGCTTATCGAGACAAACGCGAACTCCCCCTCTATCATTCGGGTATCCGTCAGCACAAGGGCCCTTATCGGATGTATGTTGGCTATGGAATTGACCCCGCTTCCTATATAGGCAAGAAAGCCAAACACATTCTTGTACTCCTGAGAGGTTGAGTAGCTTATATCGGTAAATGCGCCGAATGAGGCAAGATAAGCGTAGTACCTGCCGTTAAACCTTCCGACGTCAACCTCGGTCGGTACTCCGCTTATCGCTGTTTCTATTTGCTTTTTCCTCTGCTTCGGAAGACCTATCGCTCCCGCAAAATCGTTCGTCGAGCCCATGGGAATGCAGCCTATGACGGGTCTTTGCTCCTTTTCAAGCTCCATAACGCCTCTTACCGCTTCATTTACGGTTCCGTCGCCGCCGCTGCATATGAGCAGCTCCGATTCCGCTCCGTATTCCGCCGCTATAACGGCCGCGTCCCCACAGGAATCCGTCGTAAACACCATGGACTCATAGCCCGCCTCGGACAATGCCTTGACCGTGGGCGCGACAATGCTCATTGCGCGCATATTTCCCGCTTTCGGATTTACTATAAGAAGGGCCCTCCTGCGGACGACCCTTCTGTACTTTACCGTCAAATCATCAAGTGCCACTTTGTTATTGTACTCCGTAAATAAATCCGCGTATCCACTGCCTGTTCTTTTCAAGGTCAATGTGTATTACCGCCATGGAACCCTCATACGCATAATTCCATGAGCCGGTACAGGGTATGGTTCCCTTCTGGGTGTTGTTCAGATTGCTTCCGAAAACCACTCCGCTGCCTATGGATATCATCTGCCATGGCGAAAGGTTTGTGTCAATGTAGTCCGTCAGGCTGTATATGAGGGATGTAAGCGAAACTATATCCTTTTCCTGTCTTGCTCTCTTGAGCAGCGAATTCATCACTATCCTCTGACGCTCGGTTCTTGACCAGTCGCCGTTGCCTATTGTACGGTTCCTGACATGAGCAAGCACCTGCTCCCCATTCAGATGATAAACGCCGTTTTCGCCATCCGTTATTGGGTTGTTGGGATGTGTCTTGGCATAATACGCAAGCTCCTCCTCGCTCAGAGGCACATCCAGACCGCCGAGCTTGTCGATTATACTCACCAGATTGTTGAAATCGGTCTTCATATAATACTGTATATCGAGCCCGAAATTCTCGTTTATTGTGTTTATGGCAAGACCGACTCCTCCGAATCTGTACGCCGCGTTTATTCGGTTCCAGCGGTCACGCCCTGAAATATAAACCCATGTGTCGCGCAGCACGGATATTGTCTTGACCGTATGCAGACGTTGGTTGTATGAAACTATCAGCGTAACGTCCGAACGTCCGTTCACTGCGTCAAGACTATCATCTTCGCCTATTACGAGTATGTTGACTACATCCGGGTCAATGGCGTTTTCAACGTATATTGGATCGAGATAAATCAGGTTGGGGTCTAATTCCGAATCCCAGTCCCTTGTCAGGTCTAAATTGTCATTTGCTTCCTGCAATCCGGGATCCGGAGTAGCATATGGAGAAACGGTCGGCTTTGCGACAAATCTCGCCGCGTTCATGCTCATGCCATACAGCTTTACAAGCGTGAATACACCAAAGCCGACTATGAGCAATACAAGTGCCGAAAGAAAACCAACCAGTATCTTTTTAGGCGTTGAAAGCTTTTTTTTGACCTTTTTTTGTTCTGTCTCCATTTAAAACCTCAAACTATTTTTCATATCCCATCGGATTATTTGACTGCCATCTCCATGTATCCTCGCACATTTTCCTTATATCGCGTTCCGCCTTCCAGCCGAGAAGCTTCTCCGCTTTGCCGGGGTCGGCATAGCATGTGGGAATATCGCCGGCGCGTCTTGGAGCAAACTCATATTTAAGCTCCTTTCCGCACGCCTCGGAGAACGCCTCAATCACCTGCAAAACGCTGTATCCATTGCCGGTTCCCACATTGAACACCTCACAGCCGGATTTGCCGACGATAAAATCAAGCGCTTTTATATGGGCAATGGCAAGGTCTGTAACATGGATGAAGTCCCTGACGCAGGTTCCGTCCTCGGTCGGGTAATCATTGCCGTTTACAAACAGCTTTTCGCGCCTTCCGGTGGCGAACTGAGCGACGTAAGGAAGCAGATTGTTTGGGATGCCAAGCGGGTCTTCGCCAATCCTTCCGCTCTCATCCGCGCCTATCGGATTGAAGTACCTCAGCAGAACCGCTCCAATGCTCTTATTAGCCTTCGCCGTATCCCTTATTATGACCTCCGACATATGCTTTGTCATGCCATACGGATTGGTGCAGTTGCCGGTGGGCATATCTTCTCTGAGCGGCATTATGTCAGACTCGCCGTAAACGGTTGCGGATGAGCTGAAAACTATATGGTTCACACCATGCTTTATCATGGTTTCCAGCAGATTCATCGTGGAAGTCAGATTGTTCCTGTAATACAGCACGGGCTTTTCAACTGATTCCGGCACACATTTCAGCCCGGCAAAATGTATCACGGCATCAATATGCTCCACGCTGAAAAGGCTGTCCAGCTTTTCGCTGTCACAGACGTCTATATTGTAGAAGGCAACCTTTTTGCCCCCCAGCTCCTCTATCCTCGGCAGAACGCTCATGCAGGAGTTGGCAAGGTTATCGGCTATGACGACCTCATGCCCCACCCTCATAAGTTCAACAGCAGTATGTGAGCCTATATATCCGCAGCCTCCGGTGAGCAGTACGCGCAGTTTATTTTTCATCTGAATATACCTCCGGTTTTAATATTCCTATATATGGCAGATTGCGATACGCATCCGCATAGTCAAGACCATAGCCGACGACGAACTCATCGGGAACGATGAATCCATAATAATCGGGCGTTATGTCACAGGTTCTCCTCTTTGGCTTGTCGAGCAGGCATACTATTTTCAGCGATGCGGGATTCCTCGTTTTGAGAAGCTTCGTCAGATGGTTCAGCGTGTTGCCAGAATCCATTATATCATCAACTATTATTACATGCCGACCCTCTATGCTCTTATCTATGTCCTTCTTTATTCTGACTATGCCATTGGATTTCATTCCGTCCTCATAGCTTGATACCTGCATAAAGTCCATCTCAAGATAGTCCTCAACGCATTTGCAAAGATCGACAAAGAACGGTACGGCGCCCCTCAATATGCAGATCATAAGCGGATTCTTACCCTTATAATCGCTTGTTATGCGCTGCGCGATCTCGCGCACCTTTGCCCTTATATCCTCCTCGCTGAGGAGAACCTCCTTAATATCATTTTCAAAACCCATTTTTCTTAACATTATAATCTCCTGTGAAATCAATCAATCGTTTCCCAACTGTCCCAGATATTCCGCCTTGAGCATCCTTACGGTTCCTTCGTCAACCTTTGTCACCTCGGAGGCTCCGTATCCTGCCACAAAAAGCACCTCGTTTCCACATGCTATAAGCGGAATCTCATCGCGCTCAAGCCGCTCGATCTTTCTGCCTATAAGGTAATCCTTTAGCTTGCGTTTTCCCGGTGCGCCGACGGGATGGAACCTGTCGCCCTCACGCCGAGTCCTTATGACCGGTGCCTCGTTCAGCGATTTTATCTTTTCGACATCAAGGAATGCGATGCAGGGATTCTTTTCAAAGCTTCCCGTACCGTCCATAATCCTTATATTGAACAGACCGAGAGGCGTTTCGACAAGTCCTTCCCTGAGCGGTATCTCGAATGCCTCAACGCTTGACGGTCTGCCGAACTTGATGAGATCATAGCTCGTCCATGCCTCGACTCTCGGAAGCATGAGCTTTGCTCCCGTCCTTGCTTCGAGCAGCTCCAATACCGCTTCTATGTGGACGCGCGTTATGTCAACCACAGCACCGGCGTCGGCAAGTGCCATTCTTACGACTCTCGTCTTTATGGGATATGGCAGCTTGGCTACCTGCTCACGCACAATTCCTCCGTCACGCTTCGCCGCGTTATACTCCCTCTCGGCTACCTCCGAGAGATAGGCTTCGTCCTTGTTTAAAAGCTCCGCCATACTGCACAGCGTCGGAACTATGGCTGAATTGATATGCTTCTCAAGATAGGGGACTATGTCAAGACGCACTCTGTTTCTCGAACCCTCCGGTATCAGGTTGGTTTCATCCGTGCGGTAAAGCATCCCCTCGACTTCAAGGAACGCCTCCAGCTCCATTCTGCGCACTCCAAGCAGCGGACGAATGAGATTATCCCTCTTTGGCTTCATGCCCGTAAGCCCGGACAGTCCGCTTCCTCTTATAAGATGGAGCATTATTGATTCGGCATTGTCGTCCATGTGATGTGCCGTCGCCACAAGGCTGCAGCCCGTCCTCTCAACAATGCGATCAAAGAACCCATAGCGCAGTATCCTGCCCGCAGTTTCTATTGACAGTCCGTTCTCCCTTGCGTAAAGCGGCACATCCGCAGTTTCCGTATACAGCTTCACCCCCATCTCCTCACAGAGATTCCGGCAGAAAAGCTCATCCTCCTCCGCTCCGACCCCCCTAATTCCATGGTTGAAATGCGCTGCTCGTATGACCCAGCCGTACTTTGGTGCCAATCTGCACAGTATCGTTAAAAGCGCAACCGAATCCGCTCCGCCCGAAAGCCCAACCAGCACCACATCATTGCGGTCGATAAGTCCGTTTTCCGCTATGTACTCCTCGACCCTTTCAGGAAGCTCATAAACTTCATCCATATCCGGTTCGGATTCTTTTTCCTCTGCGTTCCCGGCTATGAACATCGCATTCATATCATATTCGTCCATATTAAAGCTCCTTTCCCATGCTTGTTCTTTCAGTTTATCAACGGATACCGTTCATGCGCCTGATAAGCTTATACTATTATATCTCATTGACGCAGTTAACGCAATGATAAAAATAGGGGCCCCAGCTTAACAGGCCCCCATTTGTTCACTTTTTCTTTTTCGATTTTGTTTTCCCGTAATATGAGCTGTAATGTCCATAGCCATAGTATCCGTAACGGCCATAGTGTCCATAGCGGCCATAATAGCCGTATCCGCCCGATCCTGCGCCGCTTCCGTTCAATATGCAGCCCAGCAGGTTTGCTTCAATGCTCGTCAATTCCTCAATGCCATCGACAATGTATCTGCGGCGTGCGTAATCGCTCATTACTACATACGCTACACCATCGACATGCTTTGTCATCATCATAGCGTCAACCAGTACCGCGGACGGCGGCGTATCAAGTATAATAATATCAGCATATCCGCGCAGCTCGTCTATTACCCTGTGCATTGCCTCGCTTCCGAGTATCTCAATACTGTTCGTTTGCTTGTCAGCTCCGGGAAGTATCCTCAGCCCCGTGGGTTTGCCGTCCTTGACGACTTCAACAAGCGCGTCGTTCAGCTTTACGCTTCCGTCCAGAACCGCCGCCAGTCCCGGATAGCTTCCCGTTATATTGAATATCTTTCCGGTAGATGGATTGCGAAGATCGCAATCGACAAGTATGACCGACTTGCCCTTCAACGCCATTGATACCGCAAGGTTTGCCGCTACGGTCGATTTTCCCTCGCCGGCTACGGAGCTTGTTACCATGAGTACCTTTTTGCCATCCAGCTTTCGGTCGATTCTCGTTCTTATCAGGCGCATTGCCTCTGTGTAGCTTTCGCGGTTGGCGTCAAAGAGTATGTTGATCTCCTCATGCTTGTTTGAGCGTCTTTCCTTCTTTTGGCATATCGGAAGATTGCCGAGAAACGGCACATTGACCAATGCCCTAAGCTCGTTCTCGCTGCGAACCGTACGGATAGTAAATGCCCTTAAAAGCACTATTGCCAAACCGATGATAAGACCTAAGAGCAAGCCGTTTCTCAACGAACCCCTGACCGCCGAGGTCTTGCCGGAATCGACCGGTACGCCGCTGTCATAAAGAACTTCGAACTGCACCTGCCCTACCACATATCTTGCGGCGTCGGGATAATTCTTTATAACCGATTTAAGCACTTCATATGCCTGCTCCGCATTGCCCGACGTCACCTTGAATGATAGGACATTGGTTCCGTCTATATACGATGTACTGATGGAACCCGGCACCCTTGTCGTTCCTATTTCGGAAGCTATTATATCCGAAAGCGAGCTGCTGCTTAAAATATAGGGGAATATCAGGCTCATCTGCTTTGCCGTGCTCCGATTGCCGCTGACGCTTCCGCCCTCCGCTGTTACCTCAACGGAGCCCTCGGCGACGTATTTCGGGGAAAACCTGAGATTAACGCTGAAAAATGACACCAGTCCCCCGGCAATCACACACAGGATAACGACCCACCAAAGTCTTTTAAGGCTGTGGATAGAGTCATTCAGTAACGCAAGAAGATCTATCTCTTTGACTTCCTGATTGGTGTTTGATTTGTTTTCGCTCATATCATCCCTCATTCAGTTTTTTCTTCATTCTCGCTTTTATTGCTGTAATGACCATAATACCCGTAAGCACCGTAATTGCCATAGTTGCCATATCTTCCGTATTTTCCGTACTTACCATACTTGCCGTATTTTCCGTACCGGCTGTATCTGCCGTACCTGCCGTAGCCTCCGTATCCGACAACGGTTCTTCTCTCTACGGGAAGCGTCTTGACCTGGTTCAGCACACAGCCTATGAACTCCGCCCTGCACGCTCTCAATGTATCTATAGCATCGTTTAAATCCTGCGCAAGCACAGTATCATATCCGACAACGAGCAGGCTGATATCCGAATAATTGGCAAGCGACTCCGCGTCCGCCATAAGCGACATGGGAGGCGTGTCTATTACGATATATTCGAACTGTTCTCTTGCCTCCGAAAGCATATTCTCCATATTTGAAGATGAAGTGATATCCGTCGAATTCCGATAATTATGCTCATTAAGCAACAGGAACAGCTTTCTCTTCTCGTCATACATTACCGCATCCATTAGGCTTTTCCCGTCCAGAACGACGTCAACAAGTCCCGTACTGATTCCTTCGTTTTTATCGAGGAACAAAGTGTTCAGGGTCGGTCTGCGAAGGTCTCCGTCTATCAGCAGCACCCTGTTGGACTGCCTCGCAAGGGAGAGGGCTATATTTGAGGATACCGTTGACTTGCCCTCATGCTCCATGACGCTTGTGACCATTATAATCTTTGCCCTGTTCTTACGGGCTTGGGAGGATATATGCGTCGCAATCTTCTTAAAGCTCTCAACAAACTCAAACCCCATTGACGGCTCGGATATAAGAAGCTTGCCCTTGGTTTTCTTTTTGGACTTTCTGCTCTTATAGTAGTACATGACTCCTATGGATTTGGCGTCCAGCTTCTCCTCCAGCTCCTCCTCGCTCCTTATGGTGTTCTTTATAACCGACAGGAACGCGAATATCGCGCAGCCGGCAATAAACGCCACAGCCGATACGAGTATCATTTGGCGGCGCGGGGAACTGACGACATCAGCCATCTTGGGTATATCCGGCTCCTGCAAAACATCCAGCACCATGTCCGGGGATACATTATCCGCCAGCTCGTTCATGTTTTTCATTATCGCCCTTATGGTTCTGTATGTGTTCCACGGGGAATCCGACGTAACGCTCAGCGATATGAGATTGGTGTCATCTACAAGACTTGTGGCTATCTTCGATTCGAAGCTCTTTACTCCAAGCTCCTTACAAACCCTGTTCTTCAGCAAATCGCTTTCCAGCACATTCGTGTAATTTTCAATAGTTTTGGAGTCAATAACTACGTTTCCCGTACTGCTTCCAAAGCTTCTCGGATTGACAAGATAGATGGTCTTGGAAGTATATGTGTTCTCCATCCGATAATGGGTGATTACATTCATCACCATTCCGGCGGCAACAGCAAAGAGCAGTATTGCCCAGAGATTGCGCAATACATCCCTTAATACGCTGTAAAGGTCTATCCTTTCAAAACTGAATGTGTTATCGTTCTTATTATCCATTCCGATGCTCCTCACCGCTTTCTTGACTGTTCAGAACCATATGTTCCGCCTTAAATCATTCTTCCACTACCACTATCAGCTCGGCCGTTCCCAATGCAGCGCCAAGCTCGTCATGCAGCTTGTACTCTACGGTATAAATGCCGGGAGTTTTAAGATTAAGACCGTTGTTTGATATTGTAACATCGCGCATCATGCTCAGCTTATAATCATCAAAGCTCTTGACCTTGCCCGCCGACCATACGCCGATTATATTCGACCTCAGATCCAGCACTCCGCCGCGCGGTACATATATCACATAATCCCTGAGAGCGGGCGCGGGATTTGCATAATCATCGTAAGCCTCAATGCTCGCGGTAAGCTCTAACTCCGATGTATCGCCGCATGAATTGGTAACCTGTACCTTAAACTCCCTGACGGAGGAGTTGGCGCTCACAGCAGTAGTATTGCCATAGCTCAGCTTTATCTGTCTTGTAATATCTCCGTCAAGGCAATCGGTCGCCCTGATACTCTTTAAAAAATCGCGGTTTGTCTGGGAGCTGTCAAACCTGAGCGGACTTGAAATGCTGAAACGCGGGGAAACATAATCGACGTAGGTTATCTCGCGCGTGTATGTGCCGACATTCTTGCTGCTGTCAAAGGCGGCATAGTTGGCGTGCAGCACTCCCTTGGATATAAACTTGCTCTTTGACAGCACGACGAGCGTATTGGTAATATCGCCATCCAGATTATCATTGGCCTTCATACCCTTTAAAAGCTCCTCATCCGTTGCCGTTATACTGACCATCAAGCTGTCGGCATCCGCGGTTATGACAGGCGCTTCCTTATCGTCCACGACCCTTCTGTTATATAAAGTATAGCCGAACACGAATGCCGCCAGTATTGAGAATACCACCATTATTATTCTGACAATTCTCATTTATAAAAACTCCTCCCATCCTGAGCCCGCCTGCGGATTTATATTGGCAGCCCGGATTATATCTTTCCAAACTCAAATGAATATAATCTTTTAAAAATCCATCGCCATGGAGGAAGATTCCTCCTCGCTCATTTCCCTGACCATACCGTCACTAACAGCATAAACCCTCTTACAGAGGTTCAGAACCGTTGGACGGTGCGTTGTGACAATACATGTTTTATTCGGCTTTTGACCCATTATATTGCGAAGCACCCGGCGTTCTGTAGCAACGTCAAGAGCCGAAGTCGCTTCATCGAACAGCAGTATCGGAGCGTCACGAAGTATTGCCCTTGCTATCGCCAGACGCTGAGCCTGTCCTTCCGAGAAGCCGCGTCCCCTTTCGCCGACTCTGCTGTTAATGGTATCCGGCAGTTTTTGGATGAAATCCCATGCACAAGCAAGCTTGAGGGCTTCTATTATCTGTTCATCCGTCGCATCCGGAGCTACCATTCGCATATTTTCCGCAACCGTGCCTGAGAGTATGGTATTGCCCTGAGGCACATATGAGAACAATCCTCGGCTGTCGGCATTCATCTCGACCTCAACACCGTCCGCGCGCATTACAGCGACGCCTTTTTCGGGTCTTATCAGACCGAG
This sequence comes from uncultured Eubacteriales bacterium, assembly GCA_902787375.1. Classification (GTDB taxonomy): domain Bacteria; phylum Bacillota; class Clostridia; order Christensenellales; family CAG-138; genus UBA3857. Next base: position 1,482 of record CADAGD010000003.1, on the reverse strand, counting down.
CATTAACCGAATCATTGTGGTCTTGCCGCCGCCCGAAGGCCCTACAATGCCTATTATCTCACCCGGCGACGCCTTGAACGAGGAATTGGAGATGACCTTGTTACCCTCTACATACGCGAAGTCTATATTGTCCATAAAGACTTCCACTCCATGCTCGGCAAGGCCTATAAGCTCCTTGCTTTCGGGAATATGAACCTCCTTCGGAAGCTCTGTCAGCTCGCGTATTCGGTGCGCCGAAACCGAGCTTGTCAAAAAATTGGGAATTATGCTTACAAGATTGCTGAAGGCCGTTGAAAGTCTCGCGCGCTGTTCAAGAAAGAGCGTCATAGTTCCGTATGTGATGCTGTGTCCCCACATAAGGAAGAGACAATATCCGAACGCCGCGTACTGCACAACCATGCCGAGTATGGACATGAACACATTGGTCTTTATAACGAACATGTTGTACTCAAGGCTTATCTTCTTGAACCTCTGCTGCCACGATTTGAGCTTCTCGCCGTAGTTTTTCATAATGCCGAAGGACTTTATGGTATCGAAGTTGTAGAAGGTTTCGACCTCAAAGCCCATCATTCGGCTTCCCATCTCCTTGACGCGGCGGGCATAGTCCCTCTGCTTTCCAATGAAGTATTTGCTCATCAGCAGCATCACAGGTGCGCTCGCAAACGCCAGACATGCCATTATCCTGTTGTAGTACCATATCAGTACGAACGTAACAATAAAGTTGTAAATCGCAATTATTATTGACGGAAACCATGTTATGGCATTTTTGCTCACCGTACTCACATCGCTGTTAAATCGGTTCAGCAAATCGCCGCTTGAGTATTCGTTTATTGACTTCCAGTCAACGTCGATTATCCTGTCAAATATGTCCGCCTGAATATCATTGTTGATGTCTATACCTATTTTGGTTGAAACCCTGTTTATTATGTTAGAGAAAAGCAGGCTGAAACCCGCGCTTCCAAGCATTATGGCTATCAGCATTCCAAGCTTTTCCGTCTGATAGCCGGTGATTATATCTATCAGATATTTTCCGGCAACGCTCGCAACAAGCGTCATGGTCGTTGACAGCACTCCCAGTACGGTGTAAAAAAGTACAGCCCATTTATGGCGCATTGTATACTTGAATATCCAACGCCAATCGTCTATGACCTCATGAATGCTTCCGTTACGCTTTCTTTCCCTAAGCGTATGCAGCGATTCAAAAAAAGCCCTCTCTTCCCTTTTACCTTTTTCCGATTCCATACCACTTTGATTATACATCATATCATTGAACTTTTCAACAGTATTTTTTGTTAGTTGTTATGCTTTGAAAATTGCAACTTTAAATGTCCACCCTTCAAAAGAAAGCAATCAAGCAATCACCGGTTCGTGACCGAGGGCAAAAACCGCCATTTTCGCGGAAAGACCGCCAAGGATGGCGCGAGGATAATCGTTCATCCACCGTTCGATTCGCTTGACCTCCTTATGCGTCAGCCTGCCTAT
>CADAGD010000002.1 GCA_902787375.1 uncultured Eubacteriales bacterium | reverse complement strand
CCGCGACCGAAGGGAGCCGCGCGGGTCAGCGCGGACGCGCCGCGATAGGCGCGGAACCTCGATAAGTCAAGCCGGATTTGCCGCTCCCGCGAGATATATCCCGGCATTTGCTGAAAATCGGTGCGGCAGAGCGACAAACATTGAATGAAACTTGATTGTTGCAAAGTTAAACATTGTCTGCTTAAATGAGGAGTAGCATATGTCTAAAAACAAAAAAAGGAACAATAAAAGGAATAACGAAAAAATGACGGCGCAGCCGCCGCGACCGAAGGGAGCCGCGCGGGTCAGCGCGGACGCGCCGCGATAGGCGCGGAACCTCGATAAGTCAAGCCGGATTTGCCGCTCCCGCGAGATATATTCCGGCATTTGCTGAAAATCGGTGCGGCAGAGCGACAAACATTGAATGAAATTTGATTGTTGCAAAGTTAAACATTGTCTGCTTAAATGAGGAGTAGCATATGTCTAAAAACAAAAAAAGGAACAATAAAAGGAATAACGAAAAAATGACAGACGAACAGAAGAAACAGAATCCCGAACAGGAGAGCGCGGTCATCAACCCCGACGAGGTCGCAGAGGAAGCGGCAAAGGCTCCCGAAGCCGAGCAGAGCTATGAGGAGCTGACGCTTTCAGCCGAGGAGGTCAAGGCACTCAAGGAGAAGCTCGACAAATTGCAGGAGGACAGGGACGACGCGGTAAAGCAGGCGCAGAGACTCCAAGCCGAGTTTGAGAACTACAGGAAGCGCAACGTTCAGATAGCGGCGGACAGCCGTGACGACGGTGTGAGGGATACTGTAAAGAATCTTCTGCCGGTACTCGATAATTTTGAAAGGGCATTGGAGAACGCTCCGGATGACGCCTTCACAGCGGGAATAAGGAATATTTCAAGGCAGTTTGCCGACGCGCTGAAAAAATGCGGCGCGGAGGAGATAGAGGCGAGCGGCAAGTTTGATCCGAACCTCCACGACGCGGTAATGAAGGACAGCATCGAGGGCATGGAGTCGGGCGATATAACGGCGGTGCTTCAAAAGGGATACCGGGTAAAGGGCAAAATAGTGCGCTATGCCATGGTAAAGGTCAACGAATAAAGCAATCGACCCGCAAGGGTGAAATAAATTTAAATATAATCATAAGTATGGAGGTTTAATATTATGTCTAAGATAATCGGTATTGATCTGGGAACAACCAATTCCTGTGTAGCAGTTCTTGAGGGAGGCTCCCCCAAGGTAATACCCAACGCCGAGGGTTCAAACACCACCCCTTCCGTCGTCGCTTTCAAGAACGGCGAGAGAATGGTCGGTCAGGTAGCGAAGCGTCAGGCGATAACCAATCCCGACAACACCATCTCATCCATAAAGAGGGAGATGGGTTCGGATTATAAGCGCACCATAGAGGGCAAGGCGTATACTCCCCAGGAGATTTCCGCGATGATCCTCCAGAAGCTCAAGCAGGACGCCGAGGCATATCTGGGCGAGAAGGTCACGGAGGCGGTCATAACGGTTCCCGCATACTTCTCCGACAGCCAGCGTCAGGCTACCAAGGACGCGGGCCGTATAGCGGGTCTTGATGTAAAGCGCATCATAAACGAGCCGACGGCAGCATCCCTTGCCTATGGCGTCGATAAAGAGCATCGTCAGAAGATACTCGTTTACGACCTCGGCGGCGGCACATTCGATGTTTCGCTGCTCGATATAGGCGACGGCGTATTCGAGGTTCTGGCAACAAACGGCAACAACCGTCTGGGCGGCGACGATTTCGACAAGAGGCTGATGGATTACATCGCCGAGGATTTCAAGCGCAATAACGGCATCGACCTGCGCAATGACCGCATAGCCAAGCAGCGTTTGATGGATGCCGCCGAGAAGGCGAAGATAGAGCTTTCCGCGACGCTTACAACCAACGTCAACCTGCCCTTCATAACCGCGGACGCAACAGGCCCCAAGCATATCGACATGAATATCACAAGGGCGAAGTTCGAGGAGCTTATTGCAGACCTGCTTGACAAGACCCGCGTCTGCATGGAGCAGGCTCTGCGTGACGCCAACCTCAAGACAAACCAGATAGACAAGGTAATACTGGTCGGCGGTTCATCCCGTATTCCCGCCGTTCAGGAGCTGGTCAAGAAGATAACCGGCAAGGAGCCCTTCAAGGGCATCAACCCCGATGAGTGCGTAGCGGTCGGCGCGGCGATTCAGGGCGGCATACTTGGCGGCGAGGTCAAGGATATCCTCCTGCTCGACGTCACACCGCTGTCCCTCGGCATCGAAACGCTTGGCGGCGTATTCACAAGGCTCATCGACAGGAACACCACGATTCCCGTTCAGAAGAAGCAGATATTCTCCACCGCCGCTGACGGACAGACCTCCGTTGAGGTTCACGTCCTCCAGGGCGAGCGCGAGATGGCGCAGTACAATAAGACACTCGGCAGGTTCCAGCTTTCCGGCATAGCTCCCGCTCCCCGCGGAATACCTCAGATCGAGGTCACATTCGACATCGACGGCAACGGCATAGTCAATGTTTCCGCAAAGGATTTGGGAACCGGCAACGAGCAGAAGGTAACGATTACCGCCTCCACGAACCTCTCCGAGGACGATATCCAGAAGGCTGTCCGCGAGGCAGAGCAGTTTGCCGCCGAGGATAAGAAGCATAAGGAAGAGGTCGAGGTCAAGAACCATGCCGACAGCATGATTGCCGCGACGGAGAAGTCCATGAAGGAAATGGGCGATAAGATAAACGATTCCGACAAGGCGCGCATCAATGCCGAGATAGAGAACGTCAAGAACGCCGTATCCTCCAACGATACCGAGAATATCAAGAACGCCACCGAGAAGCTCACCGAGGTATCCTATGAGGTGTTCGGCAGAATCTATCAGCAGCAGGCGCAGGAGCAGCAGGCGCAGGGCGCGGCTCAGGCTCCCAACGACGACGGTGTTGTTGACGCCGATTATGAGGTCGTTGACGACAACAAGAACTGATAAAGTCTGAAATAGTATAGGTGCATGAGGTGGAGGGAATTGCTCCCTCCACTAAGGCATGTAAAAGAGAAAACGGATTCGGTAGAAACTCCTGAAAGGCAGGGATTTCATGGCAGAGAATAAAAGAGACTATTATGAGGTCTTGGGTGTAAGCAAGACGGCAAGCGACGATGAGATAAAATCCGCTTTCCGAAGAATGGCAAAGCAGTACCATCCCGACCTCCATCCGAACGATAAGGAAGCGGAAGCCAAATTCAAAGAGGTGAACGAGGCTTACGAGGTGCTTTCAAACGCGGACAAGCGTGCCAAATACGATCAGTTCGGACATGCGGCATTCGATCCGTCGGCGGGCGGCGGTTATTCAAGCTGGTCGGGCTTCGGCGGCGGTTCGCCGTTTAGCGGCTTCGGCGGCTTTGGGGACATATTCGGAGACATATTCGGCGGCGGCTCGACGAGAGCCAATCCGAATGGGCCCATAAGGGGCGAAAATCTGCGTCAGACGATCACCATTTCGTTTGAGGAGGCCGCTTTCGGATGCGAAAAGGAGATACAGTACAGGCGTGAGGAGAACTGCTCGACCTGCGGCGGCACGGGTGCGGCTCCCGGCACACAGCCCCAGACCTGTAACGTCTGCGGAGGACGCGGTTCGGTAACAAAGGTTCAGAATACGATACTCGGCGCAATGCAGACCACGGTTCCCTGCTCCGCCTGCGGCGGCACGGGCAAGGTCATAAAGGAGCCCTGCAAGACCTGTAACGGCAACGGCAGGGTGAGAACCTTCCAAAAGCGCAAGATAAAGATACCCGCCGGCATAGACGACGGACAGACAATAAGGGTTTCAGGCGGCGGCGACGACGGTCTGCGAGGCGGGCCAAAGGGCGATCTTCATATTGGCATCCGCGTAAAGCAGCATAAACGCTTCATACGCGACGGAGCCGACATCCACCAGAATATCGAGATACCGGTCACGACGGCAATACTCGGCGGCGCGATAAATGTTCCGACGCTCGATAAGGACGTTAAGCTGACCATTCCCGAAGGAACCCCCGCTCAAAAGACGTTCCGTATGAAGGGCTTCGGTATCCAAAAGCTCAACTCGTCGGAAAAGGGCGATATGTATGTCAACGTCACGGTCGAGATACCCAAGAAGCTCACCGAAAAGCAGCGTGAGCTGGTGGCTAAGCTTGCCGAGGAGATGGGCGACGGCGATGCTTCAAAGGCAAAGCCCAAGAAAAAAGGATTGTTTAAATAATGATTATAGTATGGCGGCGCGGAAGCTTTTGTCCGCGCCGTCTTTTTATGTTGCCAACGCCGGAATTCTTTTTTATTTTTTTAAATAAACATTGACAACGGAATGTCTATATAATATAGTTATGAATATAAAATGGCAGAAGCGAAAGGAGGATGGGATAAGAATACAAATTTGCGGATTTGACATCGGCTTGATGCTGATGATTCGAAAGAACAGTATAAATTATCCATTGAGCGTCCGACTCAATGAGCAAAGGAGGAAAAATGAACGGCAAGAATTATTTAATGTCCGCAGCAATAGCTGTGATCGCTTCGGGAGCGATGCTCCTCTTGCCTGCGTGTGCGGAGGATAAAGCGTCGGAGCAGACCGCCGCAATCAATCAGCCGACCGAGGTTGTTACCCAAGCTCCGACCGAATCGGTATTGGAAGAAACTGTCCAACCCTCTGAAACAGCAGAGCCTGATGATAACGTCGATGCTCTGAATAACGTTGAAATGTACTCTTGCGGCGAAGTAAAAACTAATGAAAGCGTTCGCTTCAGCACGAACGAGGGTTTACTCAATGACACAAAGACAATAGAGTTTGCCGGAAACAAGTATGAATTGAAATATACGCGAACAATAGAATACGTTCTTCTTAATACGGTAGTTGATGAATATGAGATTGAGGTGAACAACGTTTTTCCTGTGTACGTTTCTGACATGGGTCGTGTTGAGCTTTTACCTGACGGAACGCCATACGCAATACGAACAAAATCGGCAGGCAAAATTAACGTGAAGAATTGCCAAAACGGTGAGGATGTCCGTAAAGCTTTGGAGGAAGTGTTTAAGGATGAGATAGATTTCAGTGCTTTCAATGTGTGCAAAATAGAAGGACCAAGCCCGGAGTTGGACCATATTTTCTACCGAATAATCTGGTATAAAGAGATAAGCGGAATACTTACCAATAGTTATGTTTCGGTTAGCCTTGATCATGACGGTAATGTTCGCGATCTCCGGATGACAAACAATGTGGACTTGGGACTTGACAATGTACCCGATAACATAAGCGTGGACGACTATACTGATGCGTTCGAAGCGAAGATCAAAGAATTTTTTGGCGAATATCTTATAGAGTTCAAGATAGATAAGGATTCGGCACGCCTGACTAATATAAAGGGTTCGCCCTGCATTGATGTGGAATATATCGTTAAAGTTGGAGGGGAAGGCTTTATCGATCCTTTATTCGACTCTGTGGATATGGTTGCGGTCATAAAGCCGTAATCGAAGCTCACCGTTCTGCCGCCCCGCTTGGGGCGGTTTTTTAAAAAATATACTTTAAGCAATTTTCCGAAACACCTTGAATTGAAAACAAAAACGTGGTATACTGCAAAAGTTAATGCGATGGTCCTCTGTCCGCGAGCCGGTTAAGAACATCTATAGAGAAAGGGTCAAATAATATGGCAAACATCATTCAGGAACTCGAAAAAGAGCAGCTCCGTACAGACCTGCCCAAGCTTGAGATCGGTGACACGGTCAGGGTTTATGTCAAGGTCGTTGAAGGAACCCGTGAGCGTCTTCAGAACTTTGAGGGAATCATCATCAAGATGCAGGGCGGCGGTATCCGCAGGACATTCACAGTCCGTCGTATGAGCTACGGTATCGGCGTTGAGCGTACATTCCCCTATCACAGCCCCTCCATCGGTCGCATAGAGGTCGTTCGTCACGGTGTTGTCCGTCGTGCGAAGCTGTATTACATCCGTGATCGCGTGGGTAAGGCCGCCAAGATCAAGGAGCGCATCGTTACCAAGTAATTATGAGAGTGTTACCCCTGATGCCTTCGGCGTTGGGGGTATTTCTATATCGGAAAAACCGAGGTGTTATATGCAGACAATTAACTGGTATCCGGGACATATGACAAAGGCCAAGAGGATGCTTGAGGACGATCTCAAGCTCATCGACGTCGTTGTCGAGATAGTTGACGCGAGGGCGCCCATCGCGTGCAGGAATCCCGACTTTGAGGTGCTTTTCAAGAACAAGATAAGGGTGATGCTCCTCAACAAGAGCGATCTGTCGTCCCCCTCCGCCAATAAGGAGTGGGTGAGGTATTTCGGCTCTAAAGGCATTTCGGTCATGGAAGCCGTGTCCACGGGCGCGGGCGCGAGGAAGAACGCCATAGCTTTCATAGAGAAAGCGGGCGAGCCGATACTGAAAAAATACAGGGATAAGGGCGTCAGCAAGACGCTCAGGGCAATGGTCGTCGGAATCCCCAATGTGGGAAAATCCACGTTCATAAACAAGCTTGCCGGAATAACGAGGGCGCAGGTCGGGGACAGACCGGGCGTCACGAGGGGCAAGCAATGGGTCAAAATATCGCCCTACCTTGAGCTTATGGACACGCCGGGTCTGCTCTGGGGCAAGCTCGACGATCAGGAGCTTGCAAAGCATATAGCATACATAGGCTCCATACGCGACGACGTTATGAATGTCGAGGAGATAGCGGGGCTTATGCTCTGCGATCTGGACAAGCTCTGCCATGACGCGCTCATAAAGCGTTATCCCAAGCTCGAAGTGGTGGAGGACAGGGACGTCCCGGAGTCAATGCTTGAGGGCGTATGCCGGAGCAGGGGCTTCATACTTTCGGGCGGCGTCCTCGATACCGAGAGGGCGGCGCGCATAGTGCTGGACGAGTTCCGCGCGGGAAAGATAGCCAAGCTGTCTTTTGAAAGACCGGAGGAAGCACGGGAAATATGCGAGTAAAACAGGACGAGCGGGAACGCCTTTTCGAGCTGACAAAATACGAGCGCGAATATGGTGAACAGGGGCTTTCCGTGTGCGGAATGGATGAGGTCGGCAGAGGCCCGCTCGCGGGGCCAGTCGTCACATGCTGTATCATAATGCCGAGCCATCCATTGATAGAGGGAGTGAACGATTCCAAAAAGCTCTCGGAGAAGAAAAGGGAAAAGCTGTTTGAGATAATAGGCGATACCGCGCTTGCGATAGGCTATGGCTTCTGCGACGAGAAAGTTATTGACGAGATAAACATACTCAACGCGACCAAGAGGGCGTTTGCTCAGGCTTATGCCGATATGGGAACGGATGCCGATATCGCGCTGATAGACGCTGTTGACGGTCTTGACATTCCCTGCCGAAAGGTTCCCATAATACACGGGGACGCGCTCTCATACTCAATAGCTTGCGCCTCGATAATGGCAAAGGTCACAAGGGACAGGTATATGGCGGAGCAGAGCAAGCTGTATCCCGAATATGGCTTTGAGAAGAACAAGGGCTACGGCACGGCTGCGCATATAGATGCACTCAAAAAGTACGGCGCATGCCCCATACATCGAAGGAGCTTTATCAAGAATTTTTGTCCCGATGCGTAACATGAAAAAACCGACCACTGAGCGAAAGACGGGCAATATGGGGGAGCGGAGAACCACTCTCTATCTGTTGCTGCGCGGATACCGAATACTGGAGCGGAACTACACGTTCGGACATAAAGAGGTCGATATAATCGCCTCAAGGGGAAGGACGATCGCCTTTGTCGAGGTCAAGACAAGACGGGATGCCTCGGTCGCCCCGCATACAAGCGTGACGGCACATAAGCGGTATAACATAGTGACCGCCGCAAAGGGCTACTGCTCACAGCACGACACGAGCGGCAAGGTTATAAGATTCGACATAGCGGAGGTTGACGCGAAAGGACGCATAAACTATATCAGAAATGCCTATGAGGGCTTTTGAAAACATTTTTGAGGAGGATAAGATGAAAAGAATAATCGTATTTGCTCTTGTTGTTTTAATGGCTGTTTCCGTGTTCGGATGCTCGATCAAGACGGCTGATAAGCAGGACGGCAAAACAACTCAAGCACCGACGGACAACCCTGCCGCTTCAAATGAGCCGCAAGCACAAACCGATAAGCCGGTTGAAACAGAAACGGTCTCATCGGATGAGCCGGTCGAGGAAAGCAATGAGCCATCCGACGCTCCGACAGGAGAAGCAACAATCGAGGAAACTGTTGTTTATGACGACAATGGGCTGAAAATAACAGCAAAATCGCTGGATATGGATGGACTTTTCGGCCCCGAAATCAAATTCCTGATCGAAAACGAATCCGGTAAAGCGTTGACCGTGCAGTCAAGGAATGTTTCGGTTAATGATTATATGGTGGATACAATTATGTCGGCTGATATTGCCGACGGAAAAAAAGCGAATGAAGACCTTACCATAACAAGCTCTTCGCTTAAAAACAGCGGGATAACGCAGATAGCTGATATTGAATTGTCATTCCATATATTTGAATCGAATGATTGGCTCAAGTCATATGATTCGGATATGATAAAAATATCGACGTCAATAGCCGGAGAATATGAGTACAGCTTCAATGAGGAAGGTACTGTGCTTTTTGATGAAAACAATATCAAGATAGTTTCCAAGGGAGTGAACGAGGATGCGTTCTTGGGAAAGGAAATCCTTTTATACATTGCGAATAATACCGATGAGAGTATAACGGTTCAAGTAAGGGATGTTTCGATAAACGGCTGTATGATGAACGCTATATTCTCCTGTGAGCTGAATCCGGGAAAACATGCGGTTGACGGAATAACATTCTTGGATTCCGAGCTTGAAGAAAACTCGATTGAAACGATCGAAAATGTGGAGCTTTCATTCAATGTATTTAATTCCGATAATTATGATGGAATCGTTGACAGTCAGCCCATAACAATAGAGTTTTGATAAAGCATAAATAATGATAATGAAGCGCGGAACACATCGTGAACCGCGCTTTTAAAATTAAGAATTACTTATCTCCCTTTTGCAGACGTTTCGCGCCGCGTCTTGAGTCATTCAGATGCAGTATGGGCGAAATGTGCTTGTAGAGCAGGAATGTAAGCAGGCTGACGACGACGCCCTTGAGAAGATTGAACGGAACGACGGCATACAGCACGAGCGTTGACAGACTTGTGATATGTCCGTTGACCTCGGTTCCCATGGCGATAATGCTGTCAAGCTCCATGTGAAAGAGCTGAGCGAATTTGGGAATGAGGTAAAGGGCGTTGAACGCGCTGCCGAATACAGTCATTATGAGAGTGCCGACGCCGAGTCCGATGAGGGCGGTCTTCTTGCCGGGCTTCGCATGATAGACAACGCTTGCGGGAAGCACGAACGCACAGCCGACGGCGAAGTTGGCGAAATCACCCACGAACGCGGTGGTCGTACCCTTCAGAACCAGCTTGAGTAAAACCTTTATAAGCTCCGCAACGACGCCCGAAACCGGCCCCAGATAGAATGTGCAGATCATAATGGGCAGCTCGGAAAGATCCATCTTGTAAAAGCTCGGAGCGAAGAAAAGCGGTATCTCCAGCAGCATCAGAACCGCCGCCATGCAGGAAAAGAGGGCGGTGTAGGTGATGTAATGCGTGTCGGAGAATTTCTTGCCGTTCTTGACGAGCAGGCGTTCAAACAGCCACGCCACGAGCAGAAGTCCCGCGAATACGTCGATGCAAACGGCGATGAATCCGATGTTTTCCTTGGCGGATTCAAAAGTCTTTTTCAGAGTTTCAAACATAAAAAACCTCCTTTTGTTTTTGCTCCCGTGCAAAGCGGAGCGCAAAAGGAGGTGATTTCCCGATGTGTTGCCGCTTCTCCCATCCGGACTTTGACCGTCGGTATCGGAATCACACCGATTCAACAGCGGTTCGACCGCCGTTCGCAGACTATACTGCCGGTAGGGACTTTCACCCTGCCCCGAAGCAAACCGATTATAACACCAACAGCGCGCAAACGCAACAGTTTTTTCGCATTATCTCACTATATATCGAGCTGTCAGGCATAAAAGTCAAAAAAGTATGACGGAACAAAAAAACTGTTGTAAATTGCGCGTGGGTGTGATATGATGGCGGTATGATGGTCTGCTTGAAAATCACATCAATGAAAGGAATATGTTGAATATGAAAAGATTTAAGTTACCGTTGATTGCTTTGGTTGTAATTATTGCGATTGCTGCCGTGTGCTTAATTATGGTGCCTATGAAGGGCTATGCGGCTTCAGGCAGGGAGGCGAAGGAAATGTATTCGCAGTACCAATCCCGTATCTCGGAAGATAATGATGAAACCGAGGAAGAGACCTCCTCCGATCTGCCGTTCTGGTTTTCGGCACCCAAAGGCTTCTTGGAAGGAAAAACCGATGATAAAAAATATGTTTCGAAGATCAACCCCTTTGATACTCCCGACGAGTGGGATGCGCTGGGGGACATAGTCGCCAAGCGCGAAGCGTCCCAAATGCCGGAGGAGCTTCTTTCAAATACTTCCACCGATGAGCTTGTCCTTTACTGCCTGAATTATAATCTGTATTTTGAGGCATTGCTGTTTGACACAATGGACGAGGGCATCGAGAATTTAAAGGAGGATTTCAACGGATGCCGTGAGCTTCTATCCCGTGACGATTGCGCGGATTCGCTTATAAGGCTTTATTCGCTGTACGATCTTGACGAGCAGGCTGAGAATGACGGATTCTGCACGATCCGTTTTAAGCTGTTGAACGCTCTCCTTTGGCAGCCTGAGGTATTGGATAGGCTGTCCTCCGAGCAAGCCAAAACACTCGGAGCCGCTTCCGCGAAAAAAGTCGCAAGTATTATCAATTCGCAGAACAGTCCTTACAGCCCGTCCGCGGCGGCGTATCTTGCCGTGGCAAGCCAATATCATTCCGATGAAGATTTTGCTTCGATAATCAATGCTTCTTCGGGTGCAAAAAGGTATGTTGAAACGGGAATGCTGGTACTCGACGAAATAACCGATGAAACGCTCGGAAAGGTGATAAGCTATTTTTCAAAACTGAGTTGAAGCGTTCTCGCCGTAGATTCATTGTTATCGCACCAATAAAGTCAAAAAATCAAAAAAAAAAAAAAATACATAATTGGAATTGACAGGTGATGCCGGGTATTGTATAATAAGCACAGCAATAATAAGCTAATGCGGAAAGGAGTTTCGTATATGAAGACCAAGCGAATTATATTGATATGCGTGGGCGTACTTCTTGGTGCGTTGCTAATAGCAATACTCGTAAATGCGATAATAAAGCATGAATACTTCGTTGTACGGGGGGATATTAAATCCGTCACAGTCGCGTCCACGGTGGACAGTCATTACGGAGGCCCCGTACAGACGTCCGATAAGGAGCAGATAGCGGTATTGCTGGAATGTATAAAAAAGGCAGAGCTAAACAACAGGTATGCCCAACTGGACGTGGAAACCGCTCCGATATACTATGATGTAACATTTGAGTTCAGCGACGGAAGAACCGAAACGCGCAAATACACTCAGTTTCCGGCAACGCAGTATGTCGGCCCCTTCTCAGACTTCTATGCTTTTTTCAGATAGCATAATGCTTAATAAAAGCGCGGCGCAGTTCAAGCTGCTCCACGCTTTTTGTTTTTTATTCTTTATTTTAATGCTCAAACGGAGCGTCAAAATCGGCGTAATTATCGAACTTGGTCAGCTCAGGACGCCATGTCAGATTGATGGAGCGGGTTTCACCGTTCCTGTGCTTGACGACGTTTAAGTAGGCGATATTGTTCTGCTCCTTGTACTCGGTGGTATCCACATACGCGGCGGGACGGTAGAGCATCATAATGATGTCGGCATCCTGCTCGATGGAGCCGCTCTCACGAAGGTCGCTCATCATGGGGGTGTGGTCGGAACGCTTATCCGGCTCCCTCGAAAGCTGTGAAAGCACTATGAGGGGGATGTCAAGCTCCCTTGCGAGTATTTTCAGATTCCTTGTCATTTCGGAAACCGCCTGCACGCGGGACTCCGCCTTGCCGCTCGCCTGCATAAGCTGGAGGTAGTCAACTATGACGAGATCGAGTCCCTGCCTTGCCTTTATGCGTCGGCACCTTGAACGAAGCTCCGCGACGGATATGCCGGGAGTGTCATCAAGCAGGAACGCGGCGTCACCTATGTCGTTGAAGCCCTTGGCTATGGACAGCAGCTCCTCGGAGCTGACGCTGCCCGTGCGTATATTTTGCAGGGGTACGCCCGTTTCGGTCGCCATGACACGCGATACGAGCTGTTCCTTGCTCATCTCAAGATTGAAGAAAGCGACCGTCGCTCCCTCATGGAGCGCGGCGTGAGCGGCTATGTTGAGCGCAAGCGTGGATTTACCGCTTGCGGGACGTCCCGCTATTATTATGAGGTCGCTCCTGTGCATACCGCTTGTGAGGTTGTCAAGGTCGATAAAGCCCGAAGGCAGTCCCGTGGTCTGCCCGTCCATGCGCATAAGCTCGCCTATGCGGCGGTAGACCCTGCCGTATATGGGGGCTATCGGCTCTATCTTGTCGTCGGAGGCGCGTACCGCTATCTCATATATGCGCCTTTCGGCGTCGTCCAAAAGCTTGGACGTTTCCTTTGTTCCGACCCTTGCCTCCTGAGCTATCTCAGTGCATACGGAAATAAGACGCCTCCTTGTGCTTTCCTCCTTCACTATGGCGAGGTAATGCTCAAGGTTCTGCGCGGTGGGAGTGAATACGGAAAGCTCCGTAATGTACTCAAGTCCGCCCGATGATTCAAGCTTTCCGAGCTTTTCGAGGGCGTCCATGACCGTGACTATGTCTATGGAGCCGCCCCTGTCCCATATATACCTCATCGCCGCGAACATCTCACGGTTGCGGAGATTGTAAAAATCGGCGGAGCTAAGCTCCTCCAAAGCCTTTTCCGAAGTCTGGGGCGCGAGCAGAATACTGCCCAGAACGGCTTTTTCGGCTTCCTCGCTGTATGGCAGATTCAGGCTTTCTTCAATGCTTTCCATAACTTGTTATTCGTCCAGAGCTATGACCTCGACCTTGAATTTGGCGTCGGTCTGCTCAAACATATGCGCGCTGACGGTGACGATGCCCGTCTGCTTTATGGGCTCGGCTATCCTTATCTTCTTCTTATCGACCGATATGTCATACTGCGCCTTGAGAGCTTCGGCTATCTCCTTGCCGGTAATAGAGCCGAAGAGCCTTCCGCCCTCGCCCGCCTTGGCATAGACCCTGACGGTCAGGTTGCTCATGCCGGAGGCAAGCTCCTTCGCGTTCTTGCGCTGCATATCGACACGGTGCTTCGCCGCGTCCTTCTTGATGTTTGCCGCGTTTATGTTGCCCGCGTTGGCAGGTACGGCGAGCTTCTTGGGAATGAGAAAATTGCGGGCATAGCCGTCGCTGACGTTGACTATATCGCCCGCGCTGCCGGTTCCCTTTACATCCTGCTGTAATAACACCTTCATAAGTAGTTCCTCCTCAATTTATTACTTGAATCATTCTTCGGTACTGCCGCCGTCCCCGTCCTTATTCTCGTCGGGATGGTCGGACTTTGCATCCTTTTCATCCTTTCCGTTTTTTCCATACTTTCCATCCTCTTTGTCCCGTATGTAGCCGTATTTTGAATACTCGTCGATGCGGTCGATGATCTTCTTTTCCTGAGAAAGCTGCTCAAGATACCGGGCTATTTTGGGACGCTTCTTCGTTATCTGCTCTTTGATTCCGAGTATAGCCGGAATGATTACGCTGTAAGGCAGGGAGAGTATCACAAACGCCCAAACGAATATCCTTATCGGGCGGGAAGACCTGCTGTTCCCGAATATGAACATCAGATACGCCATGCCCTGAATGAAGAAGCAGGATACGATGGGTATTGCCGCCGATAACGCTATGGCGGTGGATTGCTTTATATCGAGCAGAATTACCGCGGCAATGCCGACACAGATTATGATGCTGCCGAGGAGTATGCTCTGCGGAAGCTGCCATTGCGAAAAGGGAGCCATGCGCTGCGGTTCGGTCTTGAACAGCCTGTGACAAGCCCTGAGAAGCAGAACGATGGCAAGAGCATAGGCTTCACCCGTCAGTACGCATACCGGCATGAGCAAATCGGGTATTATAAGAGCTATGCTGTCCATGGTGCTGACCATATCGGCGGAGAGCATGGATGCCAGCTCGCCCTCATACGGAGCCTCGCCTGCAAGTATGGAAGGCAGAGCGATTGAAAGATAGTTCCCGACGCAAATAAGTATCGCAAGCCCAAGCAGGGCATACCTGTGCGCAAGCTTCCTCCTTGCGCAGAACGTGAGGTAAGCGACACATAATATGAAGCATATGAGCGTCGTCGTTTGTTCGATTCCGCAGCCGCCCAAAGCCATGGAGCCCGCAGTCATAGCCGCAAGCACCGGTACGATATAGGCAGTTCCCCATACCGAGCCCATGTAGGCGGCAAGCGCGACGCAGAGCAGCAGAGCAGTCTGCGAATAAACTATGAATACCGAGGACAGCAAGGCAGCCGCCGCGCAGATCATTATTTTGGAAACAGTTTTCATTTACACTATCCTTAAAAGCATCGTTTGAAAAGTATTCTATATCAAATTCTATGCCGTGTCAATAAAAATGAGATAAAAGTCGAGCCGGGCGCAAATAAAGCGCTTAAATGTCGTGACCGAGCAAAAGCCTCGCGTCGTCTATCCGTCCCTCTCTTATGAGGCTTCGGATGAGCGTTGACGATATCTTTACGCCTTCGTGCATCACGGGAGGTATAATGGTTACGGCTATACCATAGCTCCCGCAAATGCGGACAAGGGTATCCGTGCTGCCGCCGCCGTTTGCCCCGAACCTGTGATCGTATCCGCAGACGATATGGCGGGCATTCAGATTGCCGATGAGTATATCCGTTATGAAGTCCTCCGCAGGCATCGAGCGTATGGAGTTGTCGAAGGGAGGGGTTATGAGAAGCTCGACCCCAAGCCCCTCTATGAGAGCCGCCTTCTGCGCCTGTGAGCAAAGCGGGAACACCCGCTGATTCGGGGATGCAAAAATGTTTCGCGGAAGCTCGGAAAATGTGAATACTGCGGGGATAATGCCCTCTGCACGCGCCGCGTTGACAGCGGTTTCGATGACGGCGCGATGCCCTGTATGGACGCCGTCGAATGTACCGAGCGCAATCGCGCAGGGCTTTTCGGATATGTATGATATGGTATCTACTGTCAGCATGGAGCATCATACCCTTTCGGAAGTCTTCTTTATAGGCATCCTGCCTACCCGCTTGAGCGTGAATGAGAAGCAGGTTACTCCGTTTTCGGATTCCGCCCTTATTTCCTGCTCATGCTGATCTATTATCAGCTTGGCTATCGAAAGCCCAAGCCCCGTGCCGGATGTGCCGGATGGTGTGTGCGCCTTTTCTGCCTTATAGAAGCGGTCGAACACATGGGGCAGGGCGTCGGCGGGGATGCCCGCGCCGGTGTTGGATATGAGTACGCGAACGATGTGCTTTTCGGGCCGGCACTCAATACTGAGCCTGCCGTCTTCGGGCGAATATTTTACGGCATTGTCGATGAGATTATGCAATACCTGGTTTATCCTCACGGAGTCCGCCTCGACGTATACCGAGCCTTCGGGGAGCGAGATGGTTATGTTTTGCCGTTTTGCCTTTATGCGCGCTTCAAATGTTATCACGGCGCGGCGCATAAGCTCATTGATGTCGAATGTGCTGAAGTTCAGCTTGTACTGCCCGGATTCGATTCGCGCAAGGTCTAAAAGATCGTTTACCATAACGGTCATGCGTCGGTTTTCGTCAAGAACTATTTCCATGTAGCCATCCCTTTCCTCGACGGGTATGGTACCGTCGATCATGGCTTCAAGGAATCCGCGCATGGATGTGAGCGGTGAGCGCAGCTCATGGGATACGTTGGCGACAAAGCTCCTTCGCGCCTCCTCAAGGGTATTCAGCTCGTCCGCCATCGTATTGAAGGATTGACCGAGATTGGAAAGCTCATCCTTGCCTTTGACTGCGACGCGCCTTGAGAAATTGCCGCGTGTGAAATCCTTAACGACGTCGGTTATTTTGGTTATGGGATTCGTCATGCCGCGCACGAGTATCGTGACGAGGGGTATGGCTACCGCAATGGCTATTATGCAGAACGTCACAATGCTCGAAAGCGACCGCTGTATCGAGGTATTGACGCCGGTCATATCGTAATGAAAGAATACAACGCCGAGAGGGTGGTTCTCGTCATTCGCTATGGGTCTTATAACGGTCAATGTATCGAAGCCGGTATAGTTGTTCAAAAGCCCGTAACGGAATGTCTCCTTCCCGGTTCTTAAAGCTTCACGAGCGTAGCCGGAGAGGTCGGTCTCCTCGGCGATAGCCCAGCGATAGCCCGAAGCGTCATTGTAGACGCTGTACCTGCCAAGCTCGTCGGAGTTGAAGTATATCTGAAGATAGGCGTCGTACAGGCGTACAGCCATCTGAAGCGATTCCGCCGCGGAGCCGCGCTTGTCCACATCCACATACTGAGTTGCGGCAATGTTGCATATGTCATCCAACTCGCGCTTGAGTCGATTCTCTATCTCATCAATGTAGAAGGAACGGAAGGATAGTGATGTCACCGTTCCCAAAATCACCAAAAGTCCAAGCACAAGTGCAAGGACTGAAGTGAGCATGCGGGAGTAAACGGTCTTGAACATCAATATCTCCGATTAAACAGGGACGTTATTCCTTCTTGATATTAAATCTGTAACCAACGCCCCAGATGGTTTCAATATTCCAGTATTCGCTTTCGCCGAGCTTGTCGCGGAGGCGTTTTATATGAACGTCGATTGTGCGGCTGTCGCCGTAAAAGCCCACGCCCCAAACGCTGTCGAGTATCTGCTCCCTTGTGTATACGCGGTTGGGATGCGTTGCGAGGAAATACAGAAGCTCGATCTCCTTGGGAGGCATATCGTGCTTGTGACCGTTTGTCGTAACGGTGTAGTTGTCTATCGAAACGAACAGATCGCCTATCGTGACGGCGCGCGCCTCATCGGGAACGACGGTGGCGCGTCGCAGAACCGCCTTTACCCTCGCAAGCAGCTCCTTGGGCTCGAAGGGCTTTACTATGTAGTCGTCGGCTCCGCGATCAAGACCGTTTATCCTGTCGGTTATATCGCCCTTTGCCGTCAGCATTATGACGGGAACCGTGCTTGACCTGCGGATATTCGTAAGAACCTCCCAACCATCCATTCCGGGAAGCATAACATCGAGTATGATTATGTCCAGCGACGGATCAAGAGCCATATCCATGGCGGCGTCGCCTGTCTCGCAGGTAACGACGTCATAGCCGTCCTTTATCAAATAAAGCCTCAGTATTTGCAATATATGCTTGTCGTCGTCAACCACAAGCACCTTGACTTTATCGTCGGGTCTGTTATCCATGATTCGCTCCTTCTCATACGGCTCCCGCATCAAATGAATGCGCAGAAGACCGTATGGTTTTTTCTCAAAACTCATTATACCTTATATTGCACAGAAAATCCACTATTTTTATTACCTAATATATAAATAAAGTTATTTACATGACCGTTTGGGCATGTTATAATGAAACAAAGCCTGACGATAGGCGCGGCGATTGCCGCCCCGAAGCGGAAGGTGCGAATATGACATTGGATTTGTTTGCCGCACCCAAAGCTTGGGCTGCGGTATTTTTTTACCGGAAAGGAACGATTGAAATGGAAACACGGGTAGCTGTAATGAGCATAATAGTGGAGAACGACGCATCGACGGCAAAGCTGAACGCAATGCTTCACGATTACGGCGAATACATAATCGGAAGAATGGGAATACCTTACAGAGCGAGGGGGATAAGCATAATATCCATCGCAATAGACGCTCCGCAGGATATGATATCCGCCCTTTCGGGGAAGATAGGCAGGCTTGACGGAGTGAGCGTGAAGACGGCATTCTCGTCCGTCGGGATGAATGAAGCGTGATATGAATAAGAGACTTAACGATATAACGGAAAAGCTCAACGTGGAAGGCTCCCTTTCACTTGAGGAATACGAATATCTGATTGCGAACCGCGATGAGGCGAGGGAGAAGTTAGCCTGCCTTGCCGTGGAAAAGAGAAAGAGCATTTACGGCAGTGAGGTATTCCTGAGAGGACTTATCGAGATAAGCTCGATATGCCGCAACGACTGCATTTACTGCGGCATAAGAAGGAGCAACCGCAATGCCGAAAGGTACAGGCTCACGCCGGAGCAGATTCTGGAGTGTGCGGACGAGGGATATGAGCTTGGCTTCCGCACGTTCGTATTGCAGGGCGGAGAGGACGGCTTCTTTACGGATGATGTGCTGTGTCCGATAATAGAGGAGATAAAGCGGAGGCATCCCGACTGTGCCGTTACGCTCTCGCTTGGCGAGCGCAGCCGCGAAAGCTATGAAAGACTGAAAAACGCCGGCGCGGACAGATACCTGCTGCGCCATGAAACGGCTGACAGAGAGCATTATGAAAGGCTTCATCCAAAGGAAATGAGCTTTGATAACCGTATGCGCTGTCTGCGCGACTTAAAGGAGCTCGGCTATCAGGTCGGATGCGGCTTCATGGTAGGTTCCCCCTATCAGACCGATATGACGCTGGCGAAGGATTTGAAATTCATAGAGGAGTTCAAGCCGGATATGTGCGGCATCGGCCCCTTTATTCCGCACCATGATACTCCGTTCGCGGCGCATACCGCGGGAACGCTTGAGCTTACAACATTCCTGCTTTCGGTGATACGCCTTATCCATCCGCCGGTATTGCTGCCTGCCACCACGGCTCTTGGGACGATACATCCCAAGGGACGTGAAATGGGAATACTCGCGGGAGCAAACGTGGTAATGCCCAATCTTTCGCCGCTTTCGGTAAGAAAGAAATATGAGCTGTATGACAATAAATTGTGTACCGGCGAGGAGGCGGCGGAATGCCGCAAATGCCTTGAGGCAAGAATAAGGTCGATAGGCTACGAAACGGTATGCAAGCGCGGCGATATAAAAAAATGCAAATAATGAGGGAGCAGCAGCTCCGGAAAGGAATAAACCATGGCTATTTACGATCCTAAATCCCTCAAGGCTGAGGAGTTTATCAACGACGGCGAGATACGCGAAACGCTTGCCTATGCCGAAGCAAACAAGAATAATTTTGCCCTCATAGACGAGATACTTGAAAAGGCGCGTCCTCAGAAGACCGCGACGGGCTATGTATGTTCGGGACTGTCCCACAGGGAGGCGAGCGTACTGCTTGCCTGCGAAGACCCCGAAAGGGTAAAGCGCATGTTCGATATAGCGGAGGAGATAAAGCTTGCCTTTTACGGCAACCGCATAGTCATATTCGCGCCGCTGTATCTCTCCAATTACTGTGTCAACGGCTGCGTGTACTGTCCCTATCATCTCAAGAACAAGCATATCGCAAGGAAGAAGCTCACTCAGGAGGAGGTTGCTCAGGAGGTAATCGCCCTTCAGGACATGGGACATAAGCGTCTTGCCATCGAAGCGGGAGAGGATCCCGTCAACAACCCCATTGAGTACATACTTGATTGCATCAACACCATCTATTCCGTAAAGCACAAGAACGGCGCGATACGCCGTGTAAACGTCAACATTGCCGCAACCACCGTCGAGAACTACCGCAAGCTCAAGGAGGCGGGCATCGGCACATACATACTGTTCCAGGAAACATATCATAAGGAGAGCTATGAGCAGCTTCATCCGACCGGCCCCAAGCACAATTACGCCTATCATACCGAGGCGATGGACAGAGCGATGGAGGGCGGCATAGACGACGTGGGTCTTGGCGTACTGTTCGGCCTTGAGCTTTACAAGTATGAGTTTGCGGGACTTATAATGCACGCCGAGCATCTGGAGGCGGTTCACGGCGTCGGCCCGCACACCATAAGCGTTCCTCGCATAAAGAAGGCGGACGATATCGACCCGTCGGCATTCGACAATTCCATTTCCGACGAGATATTCGAGAAGATTACCGCCTGCATCCGCCTTGCGGTTCCCTATACCGGCATGATAGTTTCAACACGCGAAACCGAGGAGGTTCGCTCCAAGCTTTTAAGATGCGGCGTTTCGCAGGTTTCGGGCGGCTCCAGAACATCCGTCGGCGGCTATGCGGGCTATACTCCCGATGAGCGTCCCCATGATACTGAGCAGTTCGACGTTTCCGACCAGCGTTCGCTCGATGAGGTCGTAAGATGGCTCATGGAGAACGGACATATCCCCTCCTTCTGCACGGCATGTTATAGAGAGGGACGCACGGGCGACAGGTTTATGAGCCTGTGCAAGTCCGGTCAGATATTGAATTGCTGCCATCCCAACGCGCTTATGACGCTTTCCGAGTACCTTGAGGATTACGCCTCGCCCGAAACCAAGAGGATCGGTTACGAGATGATAGAGAGGGAGCTGAAGCGCATACCCAAGGAGAAGGTGCGCGAGATTGCAGAGCAGAACATAAAGGATATCCGCGAGTCCAACCGAAGGGATTTCAGGTTCTAAGGGACGGTAAAGCTATGTCTTTAAATCAAACCGTTTCAGCAGAAAGAACGCACATAGCCTTTTTCGGAATGAGGAACGCGGGCAAAAGCTCGCTTGTCAATGCCGTGACGGGGCAGAAGCTCTCGGTCGTTTCGGACGTGGCGGGAACCACGACCGACCCGGTCAAGAAGGCGATGGAGATATTGCCGCTCGGCCCCGTGCTGATAATAGACACCCCCGGCTTTGACGATGTGGGAAGCCTCGGTGCGCTGCGCGTCGAAAAGACCAACGAGATACTTGCCAAGACCGATATTGCCGTGCTTGTCGTGGACTCCGCAAAAGGACTCTCGGCGCAGGATGAGCAGATGATAAAGCTGTTCGAGGCGCGTGAGCTGCCGTACATAATAGCGTGGAATAAATCCGATGTGGCAAAGCCCGCCGATATAGGCAGGAACGCGGTCGCGGTCAGCGCGCTCACGGGCGAGGGAGTGAATGAGCTGAAGGAGCGAATTGCCGCTTTCGGCAAAAAAGAGGAGCGCGTAATAGTGGCGGATATACTTCCCGAAAACGCCGTGGTCGTGCTTGTGATGCCGATAGATGAATCCGCTCCCAAGGGCAGGCTGATACTTCCGCAGCAGCTCGTTCTGAGGGAGCTGCTCGATTATAACTGCCGCGCCGTCTGCTGTCAGCCGAGCGAGCTGAAAGGCATTCTCGATATGCTGAATGCCGCGCCGGATATGGTCATAACCGATTCGCAGGTGTTCGGCATAGTTTCCCAAACAGTGCCGCGGGAAGTGCCGCTCACATCGTTCTCGATACTTATGGCGAGGTATCGCGGCGAGCTTACCTCGCAGATAAAGGGAGCGGATACATTAAAAAAACTCCGTGACGGCGATTTGGTTATGATCTCCGAGGGCTGTACCCACCACCGTCAATGCAGGGATATAGGCTCGGTCAAAATACCGGGCTGGATTGAGGATTTCTGCGGAGCAAAGCCCAAATATGTTTTCACATCGGGCGGAGGATTCCCGGCGGACGTCAAGGCGGACTACCCGGATTTGAAGCTCATAGTCCATTGCGGAGGCTGTATGCTGCCCTCTGCCGAGATGCACTCAAGAGCTTTGCGAGCCGAAGCCGCCGACGTCCCGATGGTCAATTACGGCATAGCCATCGCCGCCATGCACGGCATACTCAAAAGGAGCATAGAGCCGATACCCGAAGTTAGAGGAATGATTTAATAAAAAACAAGCCCCGCCGGATTGAATGGCGGGGCTTCAACTTAATGACAAAGTCCTCTTTTTCGGCTTCCCCTTTGAGGGGAAGCTGTCAGACGAAGTCTGACTGATGAGGTGGAAACAATGGTGCTATCAAAAAAGCTAATTGCTTATTGAGCTTTTTGCCACCTCATCCACCACAGCTGAGGCGGCGGTTCCCCTTCCCCTCATAGGGGAAGGCTGATTCTTTCAGCACGTTTGGGGTTTGTCAGCGGCCTGAAGCCCCCGCCGGATTGAATGGCGGGGCTTTTTCATTATGGGTTGCGGTTCGGCCGTTTTCCGACCAGTAACTTGCGCAGGGCAAACGCCTGCAAGCGCATGGGCAGGGCGGAGAACATTTTCAGTTTCGGGGAGCAGTTCATAAAATACCGAAAGCGTGGTTTCGGCTTTTCGGCAATGGCGCGAATCCTTTTAGCAAGGTCGGATGGAGGCTTTGACGAGCCTATCTCGGAGAGCATTACGCTTCTGAAACGGTCGGTTATATCAGCAAAGAGCCTTGTTCGGCTCCGCATACGCTCCATGGAGGAAAGCGAACCCTTTGTCATGCCGTCGCCATAGGCTCCGGGATAGAGTGTTATCACCTTTGTTCCTATCAGATGAAGCTCAAGCGCGAGCGAATGAGCGTAAGCGTCCAAAGCCCGCTTTGTCATGGAGTATATGCCATTGAACGGGAGCGGGTCGAGCGCGGCAAGCTCGCTTGCCGTGATTATGATTCGACCGTCTGTTTTGCTTAAAAGCGGGAAAAACGCACGGTTCACATGATAGACGCCCAGAAGGTTGACGTTAAGCATATCCCTTAAAGTATCCGGCTCTATCTCGATAAATGAATCCATCGTATAAAGCCCCGCCATGTGCAGTATAAGGGAAAGCTCGCCGTCCTTTCCTATACGCTCCGCGGCTAAGGCGACGTTCGCCTCATCGGTGACGTCCATCACAATGGGGGTTATGTCGTCATTGTGCCATTCTATGGCTTTTACATCGGCGGCATATACATGCCAGCCCGCCGAAGCGAATTCCAAAGCGGCGGCAGCCCCAAGACTGCCGCCCGCTCCTGTTATGAGTATGCGCTTTTGCGATATGCTCTTGCTCACGCCTTGAATACCAGATCGGTTCTTTCCCAGGGCAGATCGACGTCGGTTCTGCCGAAATGACCGTAAGCGGCGGTTGCCCTGTATATGGGACGGCGAAGCTTGAACCTGTCAATAATGGCGGCGGGACGGAAGTCAAAGGAACGAAGCACAATATCCTCGATTTCCCTGTCAGAAAGACTGCCTGTGCCGAATGTGTCCACGCGGACGGATACCGGCTTAGCCACGCCTATGGCGTACGCGACCTGTATTTCACAGCGTTTGCAGTAGCCGGCGGCGACAAGGTTCTTCGCCACATAGCGGCAGGCGTATGCCGCGGAGCGATCGACCTTTGTCGGGTCTTTGCCGGAGAAGCTGCCGCCGCCGTGACGTCCGTAACCGCCGTATGTATCGACTATTATCTTGCGTCCCGTAAGACCGCTGTCGCCATGCGGGCCGCCTATTACGAAACGGCCTGTGGGGTTGACGAATATGCGTGTTTCATCATCCATCAGGGATGAGGGGATGACGGCTCGAATGACCTCGCGCTTGACGTCATCCGCAAGCTTTGCCATATCGACATCAGGATCGTGCTGGGTGGATATGACTATTGTATCTACGCGCTTGGGAGTGTCGCCGTCATACTCTATCGTGACCTGACTCTTTCCGTCGGGACGCAGATAGGGGAGAGCGCCGTTCTTCCTCACAAGCGTGAGCTGCTTCGTCAGCTTGTGAGCAAGCGATATGGGCATGGGCATAAGCTCCGGCGTTTCATCACAGGCATAGCCGAACATCATGCCCTGATCGCCCGCGCCTATATCGAAGGGGTCGGCGTCGCCGTGCTTTGCCTCAAAGCTCTTATCGACGCCCATGGCTATATCGGCGGACTGGCTGTTTATCGCGCAGATAACCGCAAGGCTCCTGCCGTCAAACCCGTATTCGGGCTTATCGTAGCCTATGTCAAGCACGACGTCCCTGACGAGCTTGGGTATATCCACATAACAATCGGTCGTTACCTCGCCCATTACGACCACCATGCCGGTCGTCGCGGCGACCTCGCACGCGACTCTGGAGCCGGCGTCGTTTTTAAGCATTGAGTCCAGCACCGCGTCCGCGATATTGTCGCAAACCTTGTCGGGATGTCCCTCGGTAACGGATTCCGATGTGAATAAGCGTTTGTTTCTTTCCATATTTTTAAACCTCCTTGTTATTCTTACCTTCGGTCGAACGGCTGACGGATATACGCCTTGGCACATATCAAAAGGGAAGCACCCGATGAGCGCTCCCCTTAGATAAAAACCATTCATTCGCTCATCTTTGCGGATAATCACCGCCGGAATTGGCACCTTGAAGGCGTGTCCATTTAAGGAGGCGCGGACAGGTTGCCGTGGCATCACAGGGCCGTTCCCTCAGCCACTCTTGATAAGTTTTTTTATATGGGCAATATAGCATAATAAAAAGTATTTTGCAATAGGGTTTGCAAAATACTTGGAGTTCAAACGAAATATATAATCCTGCGGTCGGTTTAATCCTCCTTCTCCGCTTCGGAGGTTCCCGACTGGGCTGCGGAATCGCTGACGCCGTTGAGCAGTATGAGCTTTTCGGCAAGCAGCCCCGAAAGCCCGCTCAATATGGCGTAGGTCGAGATAAGATCGCTTGTATCGTCAACGGATGCGAATGTGCGTATCTCCTCATGGTGAAGTATGGGCGAGGCGATTATGCGAGCCTGCTGAACGAAGTATTCGGCGGCTATCCTGTGACGCTCGGTGTAGGCGGTGTATATCTCACGCACGCGCTTTTCTGGTATGTCCACGGGAATTGTCTGCGAAAGCGTGGCGATGGTAAGACTCTGCTTCAGAGAGCATATCATGATAAGATATGCGATATGGACGCGGTAATACTTCTTTTTTATGGGCTTGGGCATATAGCGGTTGCGTACATAGTTGTTTATGGAAGCCGCCGTTATGAACTGTTCCCCCTTCAGCTCCGGAGGGAGATAGTCAAGATATTCGGTAAGAAGAACCAATACCTGCTCCATGTATAAGCCGAGGTCGGGAATATCCTCCCATGCGGGCAGTCTGTATTCATTTAGATACTTCTCCCATCGACGTAGCTTCTTTTCAATCAGAGCATTATCATACTGCATATGAGCCTCCCAGATAGCGTATTCGACAATTAATATAGCCCATTATACTCTCATAGCAAAAAAAATTCAAGAATAATTTAAAAAAGCACTTGACATAATGTTGTTTGCGTGATAGCTTAATCTGAGAAATCAGATGTAAGGAGCTTAACATGGAATATCCATTTACAATAGTGACGGACACCTCGGCGAACCTGCCGACGCCGATGGTTAAGGAGAACGGCATAGTGGTTCTTCCACTTACCTATAATTTTGAGGGCAGGGAGCATCTCTGCCTCGATACTGTGAAATTTGCCGGTGGCGAGGGCGAGGAGTTTTACGCCAAGCTCAAGGCGGGCGTAAAGGTGACGACGTCACAGATAACGCCGCAGAAGTATATTGAGGTGCTTGAGCCGCTGCTCAAAAGCGGGGAGGACATACTCTTTGTCGGAATGAGTTCGGGCATCAGCAATTCCTATAATTCCTCCGAGGTTGCCGCCGAGCAGCTTAGGGCAGCCTATCCCGAAAGAAAGATACGCACGGTGGATACGCTTGCCGCGTCACTTGGCGAGGGCAAGGCGGTGCTTCACGCGGTGGAGTACAGAAGTCAGGGGCTCAGCATTGATGAAACCGCGGACAGGCTGCTTTCGGACAGGGAATCGCTCTATCAGGTCGTTCTGCTGGATGATCTGATGTACCTCCACAGGGGAGGCAGGGTATCCGCGCCCAAAGCGTTGCTTGGAACCGTACTTGGGATGCGTCCCATACTCAAGGGAAGTCCCGACGGACATCTTGTCGTATGCGGCAAGGCGAGGGGCAGAAAGCGCGGCTTTGAGATTTTGGCGGAAAAGTACAGAACGCTCATTGACAGGGTGAAGGAGCAGCTTGTGTGCATAGCCTATACCGACTGCCCGGAGGACGCCTATACTCTGCGGGATACGCTGCAAGCCATATGGAAGGTCAAGGACTTTTTGATAGAACGCTATGAGCCGGTCACGGGTTCGTACGTTGGGCCGGGAACCATCGCGCTGTTTTTTGAGGGAAAACCGGGCGTAAGAGAGTATTGATCCGGCTTAAAAAAACTGTGAACGGATAGTGCCATTCGGGCAAAAAACGCTTGACTTGATATTTCTGATATGATAATCTGATACAAGAAATTATGTATATGGAGGCGCGGCATGAGCAAGGGCTTTGCGATAGTTACCGATTCAACATCAAATCTACCCACTCCGATGCTTGAAGAGAAGGGCATTTCGGTAATACCCATTACATTCAGCTTTGACGGAGAGGAGCATTGCTGTCTTGACACGACGGAATTCAGCGGCGGCAAGGGCGATATGTATTACAAGAGGCTCAAGGACGGTGCGAGGGTAACGACGTCGCAGGTATCTCCACAGCAGTATATAGATGTTTTTGAGCCAATACTGAGCAGGGGCGAGGATATAGTATTCATCGGAATGAGTTCGGGAATAAGCGGCTCATACAATTCGGCGGAGCTGGCGGCGGCGCAGATGCGAGAGGCATATCCTGAGAGGAAGCTTCGGATAGTGGATACGCTTGCGGCTTCGCTTGGCGAGGGCAAGGCGGTGCTGAGGGCGGTCGAGTGCCGTGAAAAGGGCATGAGCCTTGACGAAACGGCTGATTTAATAGAGTCGGAAAGGCAGTCGCTCTATCAGGTGGCGATGCTTGACGATTTGATGTTTCTGCACAAGGGCGGGAGGATATCCGCGCCCAAGGCGTTGCTCGGCACGCTGCTTGGAATACGTCCCATACTCAAGGGCAACAAAGAGGGAAGGCTCGTGCTGTGCGGCAAGACGAAGGGCAGAAAGCGCGGGCTTGAGGTGCTTGCGGACGCATACAGGAAGCTGGTTGACAGGCTGAAGGATCAGCTTGTGTGCATAGCGTATACGGATTGTCCTGAGGACGCATACACATTGCGGGACATGCTTGAGGCCATATGGAAGCCCAAGGGATTTCTGATTGAGAGATATGAGCCTGTCACGGGTTCGTACGCGGGGCCGGGAACCGTCGCGCTCTTTTTTGAGGGATGCGACGGCGTGAGGAATATGTGAATAAATCCATTGCAGAAGCGCGGATTGAGAATAAAATTTTTCGGAGGTAGATGAATGAGAGAATATGTTATTTTTTCCGACAGCAGTTGTGATATTTCACCGGAGCTGCTAAAGGAATGGGGAGTTGTTTGTATAGACTTGACATTCCGCGCTGACGGTTCCAACCTTGATTTCACCCAAACCGACGTAAGCAACAAGGAATTCTATGACAACATGAGGGACGGAACGGTTTACAGGACGTCCGCGGCGAACTCGGAGAGCATAAAGAAGGCTTTCGAGCGGGTGCTGAAAGATGGGAAGGACATATTCTACCTCGGTTTTTCATCGGGTCTGAGCGGCACGGTCGGAGCGGGAAAGCTTGCGGCGGAGCAGCTTGCGCCGATATATCCCGACAACAGGATAATCGTGATAGATTCGCTCTGCGCGTCGGCGGGAGAGGGACTGCTTTTGTACTTTGCGGTCGAAGCGAAGCGCAGGGGCGGGAGTATCGACGAAGTAGAGGCGGAGGTCAATTCCAAGCTTCCGAGGCTCTGCCATTGGTTCACGGTCGAAGACCTTGTATACCTCAAGAGGGGGGGCAGGGTTTCGGCTACAGCGGCGTTCTTCGGAGGAATGCTGAACATAAAGCCGGTGCTTCATGTGGATAACGACGGTCTGCTCATACCCATGCTTAAGGTAAGGGGCAGGAACGCATCGCTCAAGGCAATGGCGAAGAAATTTTCGGAAATGGCACTCGATCCCGCCGGATGCACATATTTCATATCCCACGGCGACAGCATAGAGGACGCGAAAAAGCTTGAGTCGATGATAGCCAACGAGCATGGCAATCACGCGAAGCTGATAACGGATATTGGCCCCGTGATAGGAGCCCATTCGGGTCCGGGTACCATCGCGCTGTTCTTTGAGGGCAGGGAACGCTGATTGCGGAATGAATAAATAATCAACGGGCTGTTTCGATTTCGGAGCAGCCTGTTTGTTGAAATTAAACCCTCTTGCAAAAATCGAAATAGTGTGGTATATTTATAATGGTGAATTGCGGAGGAAACATTCCATCTCATACGGAGCATATCCGGGTAATATTCTTTACGGAGAGGGAGGTTCTCCAAGTGTCCGCCGCACGGAAACGGAAGGGAGAAGCAAATGGCACTATTCGACAACAAGAGCGGTTCGGTTTTCAAGTTTTCGGACACGCTCAAATACGTTGATGATTATAAGATCGAGGAAGTTGAGAACTCGAAGGGCAGGAAGCGCAGGGTAGCGCGGTACATAGGCCCGTGGGTAGTGATAACGACCGAGAAGAAGGCCGCGCTTACAAGGATGATAATTGCGGCGGTGCTTGGAGTGATAGCGGCGGTGTGCCATATATGGACGCTGATGATGGGGTCGCATTTCGGTTCGGACAATTATCTGATTATGGGGCCGAGGATTCTCGCGCTGTTTCCGGTATTCTATCTGCTGATGGGAATAATCGACCTTCCGTACAGGATGAAGCCGATGCACAGGGACAGGGAAGCGCACAGCTTTATCAGGATGTCGAGGTCTGGAGTGGCGGTAATGATAATGACGGGGCTGTCGCTCATAACGGGATTGATATACAGGATCATCGAATCCTTCATGATTTTCATTGGCATAGATTGGATGTATATAGCGTTGAGCGTAATAACGATCGTGTGTTTGTTTGTAATGCTGAGGCTGATTTATAACATAGATAGAGAGGAAAAGCCCAATTCATATTACAGCGAATAGGGAAAAAGTGCGCGGAAAAGGGGAAAAACGGGGATTGAAAACGCCGCCCCCAAAATAATGTGTCTAATTTTTGAACGGTTTTTAAAATATATCTTGACAAAGGTATATTGTGTTTGTATAATTAGATTGTGATTATATAGATGGCGATGCGGAAGCGTCGCTGCCTATACAATAAAAAATAGGAGGATTACAACATGAAGAAACTTCTGGCTATGCTTCTTGCTCTTGTCATGGTTCTGGCTATCGTTGCTTGCACACCGAAGCCCGCAGACGTTGACAATAGCGAAAAGCCCACAGAGACTCAGGGCACAAACCCTGAAAACACGACAGAGGCCACCGAGGATGCCGGTGAATCGGCTGAACCCGTTGAGCCCACCGAAGAGCCCGATCCTGACAAGGTTCCTGAGCTTGATATCATGACCCTTGGCAACTACGAGTACGGCAAGGATTACATCTCCCTGTACGATCAGTACGGCAAGGATGTTAAGATCGCCGACGTCGAAGAGGATCCCGAAACCGGTTTCGCCTACATCACGATCGATGGCACCAAGTATGAGCTTGGTCTTGACTTCCTGACAATGGCGATGGTTTACAACATTGACCCCGAAGGAAGCAACTATGCGACTGAGGATGACGTCTACGCCGCTTGGTGGAGGCTCTACATCACCCGCTGGAACTATCTGCTTCCCGAAATCCCCCTCTACTCCAACGAGTACTATGATGCTTACAACACCGAGATCAAGGGCGTTGAGGAGCATCCCACCAACCCCTTCTGGGGCGTAACAAGTGCTCTGATCGATTGGTCCTCCGATAAGAAGGATCACGACATCATCATCGGCAACAGCACCGAGCTTTCCGGTAAGTTCCGTATTGCCAACTTCGGCGGCGGTAACCCCGGTGCTTCCGACAACGATATTCATAGCCTCATCACAGGTCTTAACACCGTTGAAACCACCAAGGAAGGCTCCTATACATGGAATGACAACATTGTTAAGGAGCATACCGAAGAGGTTGATGCTGACGGCAACAAGACCTACACCATCACAATCTATGATGACCTTAAGTTCTCCGACGGTTCCGCCGTTACAGCCAAGGACTTCATCGCGTTCGAGATGGCTATGCTCAGCCCCGTAGGTCATGAGGCTGAAGCCAACAACCGTATGGCTCGTTACATCCTCGGTTGGGAAAAGGCTTATGACGCCTACACCGGTCCCGACAGCGAAGAGGGCACCAAGGAGTTTGCGGGTCTGCGTCTGCTTGGCGACTATCAGTTCTCCATAACTGTTCCCGCCGATCAGCTCCCCTACTACTATGATATCGGATATGCTGCTTTCGCTGCTTACCCCAAGGCTCTCTTCCTTGGCGATGCTGACATCATGGATGACGGCAATGGCTGCTACCTGTCCGACAGCTTCTATGATAAGAATGCCGACGGTACATACGTTCAGGCCGCTGCTATAAAGAGCAACTGCATGGATACCAGCAAGGAAGCCTATCAGAAGTACCCCTTCTCCGGTGCCTACGCTGTTGAGTCCTTTGACTCCACCGACAGCTCCGCTGTTCTCGTTCGCAATGAGTACTTCAAGGGCAACTACGAAGGCGCGACCCCCAAGATCGAGAAGATCGTTTACAAGAAGCTCGTTCCTTCCACACAGCTTGAAGAGTTCAAGACCGGCGGCGTTGACGTTATTGCCGGCATCACAGGCGGTAAGGAGACCGACGATGCTCTGAAGGCTTGCGACGAGTCCAATGGCAAGTTCGCTTACATCCACTACAGCCGTGCCGGTTACGGTAAGCTCGGCTTCCGCTGCGACTACGGCCCCGCTCAGTTCATCGCTGTTCGTCAGGCGATCGCTTACTGCATGGACCGCGCTCAGTTCGCTAAGGACTTCACCGGCGGTTACGGCGGCGTTGTTGACGGCCCCTACTACACCGGTGCTTGGATGTACAAAGAGGCTGTAAAGCAGGGCATGCAGCTTGACAGCTATCCCACATCCGCCGATACAGCCATCCAGGTTCTTGAGGCCGGTGGTTGGATCTACAATGCCGAGGGCGGCGAGTACACCGAGGGTGTTCGTTATAAGAAGATCCCCGCTGACTGCATCAACGAGAACGATAAGAACTATCAGTCCGTTGACGGCGCTTACAAGACCGTTGAGGTCAATGGCGACTACTATATGCCCCTTGTAATCAACTGGTACGGCACCACACCCAACCCGTTCACCGATCAGCTCGTTACCGGTTTCGAGGAGGACAGCAATGTTAAGAACGTCGGTATGCTTGTTTACAAGAGCCTCGGCGACTTCGCTCCCATGCTTGACGAGCTCACACAGGGCGGTTACGGCACAGGTCTGTACTCCGGCTCTCCCATGTACTGCGCATTCAACTTCGCTACCTCCTTCGGTTCCGCGATGTATGATATGAGCTACAACATGACGATCGATCCTGAGATTTATGACAATTACTCCAGCTACTATATCAAGGACTATGCTGATGTCCTCTGGCTCAACAAATAAGATATAATTATCGTATCTGAAGACAAAGCCGGCGACGAATTATCGCCGCCGGCTGTATTTGGGAATTACAGCATTTCAAAATGCAATAACACACAACGCAGCACGTTCAAACGGACGACCGAATCGCGCTGATACCGGTTGCGGAGTCCGTCAAAAAAACGGATCATAAATCCGAAGGCCTGGACAAAACGTCTTTTTGACAGGCTCCGAAGCATATGTTGTCTGTGTTTCAAAAAAAGCGCGCGAGCGCGAAAAAAAGGAGTTATTCCAATGGGAAGATACATACTTAAAAGGTTAGTATACATGGTGCTTGTCTTCATACTCCTGACATTCGTTCTTTATTCATTCTATCAGCTCATGCCCGTCAACCGCGCCTATCAGGACGCGAAGAACGACGTGAGCACGATGAAGAGGCTGACCGAGGAGGAGAAGAAGCATAAATTCGATGAGCTCTATGAGATGTATCAGCGCAAATACGGTACCGATGTTCCCGAAGTTTGGAAGAGGTATCTGCGCTGGCTCGGAGTTTACCCCAACTATTACGGTGAGTATAAGGGACTTCTCACCGGCGACGTAGGTTATTCATACGACCACAGAATGGACGTTATTAAGCTCGTTGGTCCCTATATAAGGAACTCGTTCCTCATTGGTCTGTTCACACAGATAGCTGTTCTCGGCGTTACGATACCCCTCGGCATCAAATGTGCCGTCAAGAAGAACAGCCGATTCGACCACGGAGTTCAGATATTCTCCCTGTTCGGATACTCAACCCCTTCGTTCATTACTTACATCATATTTATAGTTCTTTTCTGTTCAATATTGAAGATTTTCCCGGTCAGCGGAATGAAGACCGCGGGAACCAATTATACGGGCATGAAGGCGGTTCTCGATACGCTCTGGCATATCGCGCTCCCCACCATCTGTCTTATATACAGCAACCTTGCCGGAACCACCCGTATCTGCCGTGCTTCCATGATAGATGCTCTCAGCCTTGACTGCATCCGCACAGCGCGCGCCAAGGGTCTTACCGAGAAGTCCGTCATCTACAGCCACGCGTGGCGCAACGCCATCATCCCCATGGTTTCCATTATAGTTGGCAGCTTCTTTGCCACTATATCCGGTGCCATGATTCTTGAAACCATGTTCGGCTTCAAGGGAATGGGTCTGCTGATGCTGAATGCGGCAAGAAATGCTGACTATGACCTCATAATGTTCCTTGAGGTCATGTACACATTCCTCGGATTGTTCAGCAACCTCGTCATCGACCTCACCTACGGCCTCGTCGATCCGCGCGTCCGTATCAGCAAGTAAGGAGGCAGACAAATGGAAAACAAAAAGAGAGAAAACATATTCCGCAAGCTTGCAAGGTGGGCTGTTCGCGGCTTTATGGGCGCCAAATACGAGGATAAATGGTTTGGCTCCAAGCAGGCAGGCGGTGCTGATAACAGCAGGCCCGACGATTCCGAGCTTATAGTAAGCCCGGCAAGGCAGATATTTAACCGCTTCTGCGAGCGTAAGGTTGCCATATTCGCCGTTTTCGTCGTTGTTCTTATGCTGCTTGTAGTGTTCATTGGGCCGTACTTCATGCCCAAATACTATGACGCCTTTACCGAAACCACCCAGATGGACCTTCCCCCGACAATGTCGCTGATGAGTGTTCCCGGCGAAATGAAGACCGACGGTATCAGAACCATCGACTCCTACAGCAGTTTCACCGTCGGCGTTTCCAACACGGGCAAGTTCCACCTCTGGGGCATCACAAGGCTCGGCGCAACAGGACTTAATGTTGCCGACATCCCGCAGGAGGTTCTTGATAAGAAGATCGCCTTCGCGGCTGCCGGTCAGGACCATATAATCGCCATCGCCGAGGACGGCTCGTTCTACGGCTGGGGCAGCAACCGCTTCGGTCAGTTTGCCCGCGATAAGGTGGTTCTTGAAAACCCCAACCTCGTTCCCGTTCCCGAAATAGTCGCCAACGGCGAGCTTGATGTCAACCACATCAAGAAGGTCACATGCGGCTTCCAGGCTTCCGCCATTCTGATGGACGACGGCACGCTCTATATCTGGGGCAACAAGCAGGCATACTCGAACCTTGAGAGATTCGCCGCCACATACGATGAGGCGACCGGCGAATACGATTACATGACGGGCATCGTCGATATCGACTTCACCCTCAACTTCGTATGTGCCATCAATCAGAACCAGAACAGCGTGTTCACCGGCGTTAAGAACATGTATTCCGCCGTCAGAACAAGCCTAACCAACAACAAGACCATCAAGATGAGCGAGTTCCTTAACGGCCGCAAGATTCAGGAGATCCGCACGACCTCCAAGAACATCTGCCTGCTCCTCGACGACGGTACGATAGGCTTCACCGGCGACTTCGAGGCTGATATAGTCGATGTTCCTCAGCTTGAGGCTGACGAGAAATTCGTCGATATCCAGTCCGGTACATATCACTACACCGGCATCACAAACAAGGGTAATGTCTACTGCTTCGGCGGAGATCATTACTATCAGACAAAGGTTCCCACCAAGGTCAAGAACGCCGCCAAGGTTTACGCCGGCTCCTTCCAGAGCTACGCTGCTGACGAGAACGGCAAGCTCATCGACGCATGGGGACTCAAGGGATACATATTCGGTACCGACAGCCGCGGTGCGGATATTTTCCAGCGTGTTATAGCGGGCGGTAAGATAACCATGACGGTCGGTATCGTCGCGGTTATAATCGAGATCATCCTCGGCGTTTCATTGGGTCTGCTCGCCGGTTACTTCGGAGGCTGGGTTGACATGCTCATCATGCGTGTTGCTGAGGTATTCAGCTCCATCCCGTTCTTACCCTTCGTTTTGATACTGAGTACTTTGACTTTAAGGTGGAACATGACGGTCTATGAGCGTCTGTACATGATTATGGCTATAATCGGTGTACTCCGCTGGCCCGGCTTCTGTTACATCACCCGTGCGCAGATACTCGTTGCGCGTGAGAGCGAATACGTTACCGCCGCTCAGTCCATGGGCGTCAAGGAAACACGAATCGCATTCAAGCATATTCTGCCCAATGTTATTTCGGTTATTCTTGTAGACATGACGCTTGCATTCGCTTCTTCGCTCCAGACTGAGACCACGCTCTCATTCCTCGGATTCGGCGTTATGGAGCCGCAGCCGAGCTGGGGTAACATGCTTACCCGTGCTTCCAACGCAACGGCGGCCATCAACTTCTGGTGGCAGTGGGTATTCACCGCCTTCATCCTCGTTTTGACCGCAGTTTGTATCAATACCATCGGTGATACTCTCCGTGACGTTATTGACCCCAAGTCCTCGAACGATAAGTAAGGAGGAAAGTGATTATGCCTTTGCTTGAAGTTAAACACCTGCATACGTTCTTTCACACCAAGAAAGGTACTGTAAAAGCAGTTAACGATGTATCTTACACACTCGAAGCCGGCAAGACCATCGGTATAGTCGGTGAGTCCGGTTCCGGTAAGTCCGTTTCCGCCATGAGCATACTGCAGCTCCTTGACGGCAATGGCTATATCGACAGCGGCGAGATTCTCCTTGAGGGCAAGGATCTGACAAAGTACACCCTCAAACAGATGTACAGCGTCCGCGGAAACGATATTTCCGTTATATTCCAGGAGCCCATGACAAGCTTGAACCCGGTATTCTCCATCGACCGTCAGCTTTCCGAGCCGTTCATGATCCATCAGGGCATGAACAAGAAGGAAGCCCATGAGCATGCTGTTAAGATGCTCTATGACGTACAGATACCGAATCCTGAGGTTGTTATCAAGCAGTATCCGCATCAGCTCTCCGGAGGTATGAGACAGCGTGTCATGATAGCTATGGCACTTGCCTGTAAGCCCAAGATTCTGATTGCCGATGAGCCCACAACCGCTCTTGACGTTACGATTCAGGCTCAGATACTGAAGCTCATGAACGAGCTCAAGGAATCCACCGGCACAGCCATCATATTCATAACCCATGACCTCGGCGTTATCAATGAGATGGCGGATGACGTTGCCGTTATGTACTGCGGTCAGGTCGTCGAAAAGGCTCCCGCCTCCGTTATTTTCCGCGAGAATAACTTCAGCCACCCCTATACAGAGGGTCTGATGCTCTCCATCCCGCGCCTTGAAAATGAGAGCGACCGCCTTGAGCCGATTCCCGGCGTCGTGCCTCATCCCCTCGCCCTGCCGAAGGGATGTAAGTTCGCGCCCCGCTGCAAATATTGCACAAAGAAATGTATCGAAGAGGAACCTACACTTGAGGCTATCAGCGATGATCAGCAGATAAGGTGCTTCTATCCCAATAAGGAGGAACGGAACAGTGCAGAACACAAAAAAATTACTGTCAGTTACTAATCTTAAAAAATATTTCCCTGTTGCAAAGTCCTCCATCTTCCAGAAGAAGCGTTTGTATGTCCGTGCAAACGAGGACATCACCCTCGACATATATGAGGGCGAAACTCTCGGTATAGTCGGTGAGTCCGGCTGCGGTAAGTCCACCCTCGGTCGTGTGCTTCTCCAGCTCTATCCCCAGACAGCCGGCTGCACGCTGTATTACGGCACTACCATTGACGATATGGTTCCCGAATATGTAAGCGATACAATCAGGAATCAGGCCAAGTACCGCAAGAAGCACGCTCACGCTCAGCATAAGGCTGAGGAGATGGCTAAAAAGGTTCAGGAAGCCGGCGGCGAGGACTCCGCTGATTTCTATACCCTCCAGGAAGCCAATATCGCAAAGTGCGAGGAGCAGACTCACCTGAGCAACATCGTTAAGGTCATCGGCGGCTTCTATGCTCACGAGGATCACGAAGCTACTAACCTTATGATGGAGATTTACCGTGAGAACCAGAAGCGTAAGGGCATCAGGGAGCGTCTTGATAAGAACCGCGTCAACTATGAGCACTATGAGCATTCCATAAAGGACGGCGAATCCAAGAAGGTTGAGTCGTTCAAGAAGAAGCTTACTGAAACCAAGAGCGCGATGGATAAGGTCGAGGGCGAATTAAAGACCGTCGATGCCAAGATTGCCGAGCTTCAGAAAAAGCTTGACGGTGTCAGGGCAAAGTATAAGGACGATCCTGAGTTCCAGAAGTATGAGGCAATGCGCGATAACGGCATTGACCTCGCCCGTCTGAAATACAAGGAGATGCGCGGTCTGCGTAAAGACCTGCAGATAATCTTCCAGGATCCCTATTCCTCGCTGAATCCCCGCTTCACGGTCGGCCAGATAATTGAGGAAGGTCTTGTAACGCATAACTTCTTCAAGCACGGTTCTCCGAGGCTGCGTGCCTATATCGTTGAAACGATGGAGAAGTGCGGTCTGCAGGAGTACATGCTGCACCGTTATCCCCATCAGTTCTCCGGCGGTCAGCGTCAGCGTATCTGCATAGCCCGTGCGCTTGCCGTTAAGCCCAAGTTCGTTGTCTGCGACGAGTGCGTATCCGCTCTTGACGTTTCCATTCAGTCCCAGATAATCAACCTGCTTCAGGAGCTCAAGGAGCAGCAGAAGCTTACATACATGTTCATATCCCATGACCTTTCGGTCGTTAAGTTCATCTCCGACCGCATAGCCGTTATGTATCTGGGCAATATAGTTGAGCTTGCTGACAAGAAGACCATATTCGATGATCCGCGTCATCCCTATACTGTGGCTCTTCTGTCCTCCATTCCCACGACTGAGGAAGGCTCGGCTGATAAGGAGAGGATCATCCTCGAAGGAAATATCCCCAGCCCCGTCAATCCCCCGCCCGGATGCAAGTTCTGCACACGCTGCTACATGGCTACCGAGAAGTGCAGCAGGGTTACGCCTCCTCTTGTTGAGATCGAGCCCAACCACTTCTGCGCCTGCCATTATCCTGAGCGCAAGCTGGGAGATAATAAGGAATTCCTCTTCAAGGTTAAGACGACCAAGAATGAGAAGGAAGCTGCAAAGTAATCCATGAACGATCCTGATAAGAAAGTTAAGGATGGTCATGTGGATTTGGAGGATGAGGAGCTGCCTGTTGAGAAGAAGGATTTGCTCGCAATGACCATATCGGGCTTCCTTGTAATAGGTCTTCCGTGCTTGATACTCATCCTGATAATTACAGCAGTAGTCCTGTTGCTATTTGCAAGATAAAACTTAATGAGCCGCCGGGAATACGGCGGCTCATTTCCTATGAAATGAGAGGTTATTATGACTGACTATTCACTTATGACTGCGGCACTTGAGGGGCTTATCGAGGGCGTACCCCATACCGTAGCAAACCTTGCCAACGCATCCGCGCTTCTCAATGATATGATGGAGAATATCAACTGGGCGGGATTCTATATTGTCGATGACGGCAAGCTCGTGCTTGGGCCGTTTCAGGGCAAGCCCGCCTGTATAGAGATACAGATAGGCAGCGGCGTATGCGGAACCGCCGTTGCTGAGAATGCGACAATGCTTGTACCGAATGTGCATGAGTTTCCGGGACATATAGCGTGTGACTGCGCATCCAATTCGGAGATAGTGGTTCCCATAAGGAAGGACGGCGTAGTTATAGGCGTGCTTGACATCGACAGCCCTGAATTTTCAAGGTTTACAGAGGACGACAGGGCAGGTCTTGAGGAATTTGTGAGGACGCTTGAAAAACACCTGTGATACAATTTGAACAGATGTAGTTTGGATGAACATCGGAAGGAGAATTTTAATGTGGAATAAGGCAAGCATACATGACGTTGTTGAAGCACAGCGCGTTTTTTTTAGAACCGGCTGTACGCTGGACGTTTCATGGCGCAGGCAGCAGCTTAAAAAGCTCCGTGATATGGTTGTAAAGCATGAAAAGGATATTGAGGGATGGGCATACCAACGGGCTTTGACTGCATCAAAAGGGAGGATGTTCCCCGGATAATCCGCTGGGCGGATAAGGAGGCGAATCCCCTGTACCCCGTGCCGGCCGTGTGGGAGTATGCCGACTTTGAAAAGCTGATAAACGCAATTTCGATTCCGAAGAAATAAAATAGACATTCGCCGATAGCATTTTAAGATACAGCAGGGCTGCCGCAAATGAACCGCGGCAGCCCTTTCATTAGTACCGATATTGCTTTATTTTGCCATCTTGGCGTTCGCGTAAGCGAGAATGCGCTGCATCTCGTTATAGACTATCATGTAGCCCTCGTCAACGCCCATGCCGGGCTTTGCGAGTATCTGGTCGGGACGTGTCGCCATGGCGCACTGTACGCAGACCTGAGCGGAACGGTCGGTCTCATTGCATGTACCGCCCTGATACGCGCCGATGCCGCGCTCCTTGCAGTAGAGGACAGCCTCTATGGTGTTGTTGATGCCTCCGAGGTCGGGGGTCTTTATCTGAACCATATGACCTGCCTTGTTGTCAGCGAAGTACTTGATGTCCTCAAGAGTGTTGCACCACTCGTCGGCGACTATCTCAACATTGATGCCGCGGTCGTCAAGCTCCTTGGTGATGGCTTTGAGAGCGAGCATCTGCTTCTCACGATCCTCAACATCCATGGGGCCTTCAATGCGCAGGTGGAAGGGCTTGGCAGCCTCCTCAAGGGTAGCCATGTAGTCAGCCATCGCCTTGTAATTGTCGTTGCCGAAGGCGGCTCCTATTGTGCCGTAAACGTCGATATGGAATATGGGGCAGTAGCTCTCGTCGGTGCGGAGAGCGATTACGCGGTCACGCAGCCATTTTACATAGTCAAGGAGAAGCTCGCCATGCTCACCGAGCTTTGTCTTGACATTGTTGATGAGGGCATGGGGAAGTATCTGCGCGCCCTTTATAATCATCTTATCGGCGTTGTTGTAGCGGTCGTCACCGGACTGGGTGAATATGTCAAGGGGCTTTGCCTCGAATTTGCAGCCGTACTCGTCAGCGACTACCTCATACATCATGCGGCGTGTGGACTTGGCGACGGCGTCAAGAAGAGCCTGTGTCATGCCATAGCGGATGGCGGTGTGAAGACGCTTTCCGTCAACGGTTATCGCCTCAAGATCAGCGGCAAGCTTGCGGAAGTTATCCGCCTCACGGCCAACGAGCCGGGGCTTGATGTGCTTCTCAATTATGGGAATGAAGTCCTTTGCGAGGAAGAGGGGATCACGTCCGCCACAGCCGGAATACTGAACGGCAGCGCAGTCGCCCATAGCGATCTGACCGTCTTCAAGTATCAGCATTACGGAGATGGATTCGCCGGGCTGACGGACGGATGTGAAGCCGGAGGTCTTGGTTTCGCCAACATAAGCGAAGCCGTCGCTCTTTGCGCCCGCCTTGATGGCGCGCTGATCGTCGAAATAGAAGCCTGTACGTCCTGCTGAGCAGATAACATCAATGATTTTCATTTTTATTGCCTTTCATTTTGTGTTTTTTTATTCTATCGCTTATTAAACCCTGGGGCGTCCGACAAGACGGCCCTTGCTTATAGCGTAAACATCGTCAATTACCATCTGGAATGTGGCGTTGCGCTTTTCGGCTTTAGCCCTTTCGCCTATCTTGGCGCGATGGAACGCCTTTATATCATCGGAGAAGGGAAGATTGCCCATCTCAAGTATGCGTATCGCGCCGTCATTGTCCCTTGCGGGGAGCATCTTTCCGGCGTTAAAGCGGGAGGGAGCGAACGGAATATCCAGTACGCCGCTCATAACGGCCTTGACCGTGCCGTCGGCTATATCGCCGTTGCCAAGCTCAAAGCACTTGTCAACGATGCAGCGGGTTTCCTGACGGATCATTTCCTTCTCTTCCTCAAGATTGTTCGCCGTGCAGACCTGATCGGCAAGCATACTTATGACCTGCTTGGTGCAGCGAAGCCCCTGAGCGTTAGCCTCCATTGTGGGAACGCCTGCCGCCTCATGGGGAGTCTTGACTATGACCTTGGTCGCCTTGGAGAGAGCTGCTGTGGCGGAACCCCAGCTTATGACGCCGAACGCCTTCGCCTCATCCTGCGGGAAGCCGCCCATCCATTGATGGAATACGGTCGTGACGCAGACGTCGTTATAGCCGTTCTTTTCAAGGTATTCGTTGGTAAGCTCCTCAAGAACACGGATTGCCGCGACGTCCTGAACGAGATTTCCGCATTGACCGTAACCGACGGTTATGTTCTTAACACCCTGCTCGGCGGCAAGGAGAGCCTCGATTATGGCTACCGCGTGGGAGATGCAGGCGGGAACGAGAGTACCCGTCAGGGGGCCGTAGGGCTCACGATTGATGGAAACGCCGTTTGCCTCATAGATGCCTGTAAGACGGTCAACATACTGCCAGTCCCTTATGGTCTTTTCCATGGGAACATTCTTGGCGTAGGGAAGGTTATAGGAGATACCGCCGCCCTCATAGCTTGTGAAGCCGCCGGCATAGGTTATCTCGGTAAGGAGCCTTGCGTCGGGGGTTCCGTGACGAACCTGAATGGGGGTATCAAGGCTGTTTATGAGCCTGCGGCAGCCGTCAACGCCGTGGTTGACAGCCGGGAAGCCGTTGAGCATCGAACGACGCTCCTTCATGGATTCGCGTATGCCGTTTTCCGCCTCCTGATAGCGGTTCTGACGGGTATAGCTGTCAATCGTTGTCGGAAGCAGATCGGCTTCACCCTTGTCCTGAAGGTATGTCAAAAGCTCTATCTGCGCGTCTATGAGCGCGACGCCGGCACGGGGCTGAATGAGTGTAATGCCCTTGTTCTTGGCGTCAACGAGCTTCTTTGAAAAGACCTTTTTGTCCGGCAGGGACTTGTGGA
Source organism: uncultured Eubacteriales bacterium (assembly GCA_902787375.1). Classification (GTDB taxonomy): domain Bacteria; phylum Bacillota; class Clostridia; order Christensenellales; family CAG-138; genus UBA3857. Next base: position 10,635 of record CADAGD010000002.1, on the reverse strand, counting down.
ACTCAATGGCTTCCTTCAGGTCAACATCCGCGCCTGTGGGCCATTGCTTTAAAACTTCTTCTCTGATGGAATTGAACTCATCATCGGGAATGCGCTTATTTTGAAGTGCCATCTTTAATTAACTCCTCTTTCAATATGGTGAGAGCCGCGTCCGGATAGTACTGCGATAGCAGACCCATCGCGGCAATAATGTAGCTTCGATCCACAAGAACCTCACAGCTCTTGGGCTTTAAGGACGTCGGATCCTCCTCGTCATAGAAGCCGTATGAGGCTATGCGCCCCGTGTTCTTGGTATGGATGAGAGAACCGCCCGTGACTATGAATTTATCGACGTTCAGCAGGTTCTTGCCCGTCTGGACGAGCTTCAGTCCGCCTATGCCGAAGACCTCCTCAAGCCTTCCGGCATGGCGCGTCACGGCGACGCGGACGGCAAAGCTCGCAAGAGCTTCATCCGCCGACTGAGTTTCCTCATCGTATGGCAGCATATCCGTGTTTTCACCGAACATATCCACTATCTCGCCCATACGCTGCTCGGATATGCCGGCAGCCTCGGCGATACGGTCAAGCCCCGCCGCATCGACAATGCCGTGTATGCTGTAGCGCATGCCTATATCGCCCTCGACGGTGCGCTTTATGTACGGTTCGGGCAGGCCTTTAAGCGAAGTCCTCGGATCGTCGGGCAAGCCCTCGGCGACGGAATAGATGTCGGTGGTCGCGCCGCCGACGTCAACGGCAACGAGATCGCCTATGCCGGGAATGTTCTTGGTTCCCTTGGCAAGAAGCTCCATAGCCGTCATTACCGCGCTCGGAGTGGGCATCATAATGCCCGATATAAGCTCGGACGCCTGTGTCAGACCCTTTGCCTGTACTATCCTGTTGAGGAATACCTCGCGTATCTGCTTTTGCGTGGGCTCAATATTGAGAGTGCCAAATCTGGGCATTACGTTCTCGCATATGTGAACCTCACGTCCTTCGAGTATGCGCTCGCACTCCCTCGCGGCATTGCGGTTCCCGGCAAGTATAATGGGATATGTGCCGCCGATGCGCGCGAGTACCCTTGCGTTATGGGTGATACAGTCCGTGTTTCCGCCGTCCGTGCCGCCGACAAGGAGAAATATGTCCGGGTCAAGCCTTCTTATCTCCTCCTCGTCGTCCTCGGTGAGCTTGAACGAGTAGGTTTTCAGAACCTTGGCTCCCGCGCCGAGACTTGCGGTCTTGGCAGCTTCGGCAGTCAGCTCAGGGACGAGACCGCTTGCGAGCATACGCAGCCCGCCCGCCGCGCTTGAACAGGCGTAACGGGCGCAGAAATCGAGCTTGCCCGTTTTTTTCTCAAGCCGGATAAGAGCGTCGGCAAGCCCGTCGTTTATATCTGTTTGAACTGTGGTGTATGAATTTGCTGTTCCCAAAAGACGCGGAGAATCTATGTCCGCCGCTGTGACCTTGGTATAGGTACTTCCGAAATCAATCAAAAGGACAGGTTTCATAATATGATACCTATGGATTACTCCTCAATGTGCAGATCTTCTTTGAGTGCTTCGATATCGACTTCGGGAGGTGTTCCGGGAGGGAAGGAGCGGTCAAAGCCCATGGCTTTGAAGCGTTTTTCGACCTCGTCGAAGGGCTGCTTGCCGATGACGATGTTGCCGCCAACGTACAGCAGGATGTTCTCAAGACCCGCCTCGTTGCATTTCTCACGCAGACCGCGGCAGTCAAGCTCGCCTTGACCGTAAAGTGAGGAAACAACAATGGCGTCAGCGTTTGTCTCTATGGCGGCGTTGATGAACTCCTCCTGAGACACCATGACGCCGAGATTGATTACGTTGAATCCGGCGTCGGTAAAGGCGTGGTAAAGTATCTGGTTGCCAACGGCATGGACATCCGCGCCTATGACGCCGATGACCAGGGTTTTCTTTTCCATTTCAAACCTCTCTTTATGAATAATTGTTTTTTGGAATGCTGATTACAATGGGGATGGAGCCATATCGAAAGCCTTGTGAAAAAACGATACGGCTCCGCACCTCCCACTTTTGCGTATGATACGCCACTTCTAAAACAATGTCAATAAGTACAGAGGAAAAAAACCAATATATTTATTGGATTTTTAAAACACGGCGCAGGTATGCGCCGAATGACGTTATAGGGGTTCAGCTCTTGAGGGAATCGAGGTAGGCCGAAACGCCGGTTTCGTAAAGATTGCCGCCCTCGCTGTCGATTACAGCCACGACGGGGAGGTCTTCCACGACGAGCCGTCTTACGGCTTCCGCGCCCAAGTCCTCATAGCAGACTATTTCAGCCGATTTGATGCAGCTTGAGAGCAGCGCGCCGGCTCCGCCGATAGCGGCGAAATACACCGCGCCGTATTCCTTCATGGCGGATATGACCTCGGAGCCTCGCTTGCCCTTGCCTATCATGCCGGTTTCGCCCTCACGAATGAGGATGGGGGAGTAAGCGTCCATGCGGTAGCTTGTTGTGGGGCCTGCCGAGCCTATGACCTGACCGGGCTTTGCCGGAGTGGGGCCTACATAATAGATGGTCGCGTCCTTTATATCGAATGGGAGGGGCTTTCCGCTTTCGACAAGCTCAACAAGGCGTTTGTGTGCGGCGTCCCTCGCCGTGTATATGACGCCGGAGAGCAGACATGCGTCCCCGGACTTGATGGTTCTTGCCATTTCCCTTGTGAGGGGGAGGGTAATTCGTTTTTCCATATTGCACGCTCCTTAAATAACGAGGGTTCTGTGCCTTGTCACATGACAGTTTATGTTCACCGCGACGGGAAGTCCGGCTATATGAGTGGGCATCCACTCGATATTGACAGCCAGAGCGGTGGTTCTGCCTCCAAGCCCCTGCGGGCCAATGCCGAGAGAGTTTATCTTCTCAAGCATCTCGGCTTCAAGCTCCGCGTAGAACTCATCGGAATTGCGCACATCGGTGCTGCGCATAAGGGCTTTTTTGGCAAGATAAGCAGCCTTGTCGAATGTGCCGCCAATGCCGACGCCGACGACAATGGGCGGACATGGATTGGGGCCGGCGTCCTTGACGGTTTGCAGTATGAACGCCTTTACGCCCTCAATGCCGTCGGAGGGCTTGAGCATGGCAAGCTTGGACATGTTCTCGCTGCCGAAGCCCTTGGGAGCGACTGTCAGCTCTATCTTATCTCCGGGAACTATCTCGGTGTAGAGCATGGCGGGAGTGTTATCGCCCGTGTTCACCCTGCGAAGGGGATCCTTTACGACGGACTTTCTGAGATAGCCTTCGCCATAGCCCCTGCGGACGCCCTCGTCAACGGCGGCTCGGAGGTCGCCGTCTATATGAACCTCCTGACCTATCTTGAGAAATACACAGCAAACGCCCGTATCCTGACATATGGGGACGTTGTCCCTCTCGGCAATGCCGTAGTTCTCGATTATCTTATCAAGTATTCCCTGAGCGGTGTGCCAGGGCTCCTTACTGCGCGCGTCCTCGATGCGCGACTTTATGTCGCAGGGAAGCACGCAGTTTGCCGCGACGCACAGCTCGGCTATCCTTTCGGTGATTATATCGGCCTTTATCTCTCTCATTTCAATTACCGCGCTTTCTGATTATTCAACAACATTTCTTATATGGTCTATGACCGTTCCATCACGGTAGATAATATCCGCGACAATGCGGTCGCCGAGGGAGGGCTTTTCGGGGGTGCCGCTTGTTCTCTCAGCCATGCTCTTCAGCTCGTTTATGTCAAGGAGCTTTATATTCGCGTCCCTGAGCCTGAGCCTCAGCTCCTCGTTTCGGGGATTGACGGCGACGCCCTTCTGCGTGACAAGCACGTCGATGGTGCTTCCGGGAGTGGAAACGCAGGTGACATGGTCGGTGACGATGGGAAGCCTCGCCCTTGAGAGCGGAGCGATTATCATGGAAAGCTTCGCGCCTGCCGCGGTATCGCTGTGACCGCCGGAGCCGCCCATTATGCGCCCGTTGGAGTCGGTGTGGACATTGATATTGAAGTCGGTGTCGATCTGAGTCGCGCCGAGTATTACGACGTCAAGGCTGTCAACGACCGCGCTCTTAGCACCGGGAGAGGCGTAATGAGTGGCGGATATCTCGTTGTGACGGGGGTTGCTCCTTATTGACTCGACCGCCTTGAGGTCGAAGCATTGAACGTCCATAAGCGAGTCGAAGCAGCCCTCGTTAAGCATATCGACCATGTAGCCGGTAATACCGCCAAGCCCGAAGCTTCCGCGTATCTTTTCACGAAGCATGACGTCCTTGAGGTATTTGGCGGCGGCAAGCGAGGCTCCGCCCGCGCCGGTCTGGAAGCTGAAGCCCTCCTTCAGAAGCCCGGAAGCCTTGATGACGTCAACGGCGGTCATTGCCATTGAAAGACCGACGGGATCGCGGGTTATCTTGGTTGTGCCGGATACGATGCCGGCTGGATTGCCTATTGAGTCAACAACTACCACCTCATCGACATCCGTTTCGGGGATCGACCAGCCGGTAAGCGGATAGGTATGAAGCTCGTCGGTTATAACGACGACGAATCCGGCGTTTTTCGCGTCGGGAATGGCGTATCCGAGCGAACCGCAGGCGGACTTTCCGTACTTGCCCGTGCAGTTGCCCATGGCGTCCGAAGCGGGAGCGGCAATAAAAGCCACGTCTATCGGAGTGCTGCCGTTCTCAATATCGCATGGCCTTCCGCCGTGAGTGCGGAACTGGACGGGATTTGCCATATTGCCCGCCGATATGAAGCTTCCCAGCTCAGCGGACATATAGTCCGTCAGTATTGTTGTGACGACGCCGTTCTTGATATGCTCCTTCAAGGGGCGGTGCGTGTCGAAAAGGGAGCTGGCGTTGACGGTCAGGTTTTTGATTCCAAGCTCCGCTATGACCTCCATTACCATGTTGAGAACATAGTCGCCGTTCCTCAAATGATGGTGGAAGGATATGGTCTGGCCATCCTTCAAGCCGCTGTCTATGACCGCCTGTTTAATGCTGTTTACGAGTTTATTCATCCGAATCACCTCCAAGACCGAGCTGCTTTGCCATTTCAAGGGTCTGCCTTGCGCGCTCGACAATGGGCTTGTCGATCATCTTTCCGCGCAGGGAAACCGCGCCCTTGCCCTGCTCCTTGCCTATTCTTATCGCCTCAAAGACGAGCTTGGCATATTCGATATCCTTTATTGAGGGGCTGAATACCTCGTTTATGACCTTAACGTGACGGGGAGCGATGGCGGATTTGCCGCTGAAGCCGAGGCTCTTTGCGTACTCGGCGTCGGTTACGATGCCCTCGTCGTCGTTTACGTCGGTGAACGGAGTATCGTAAACGTCAACTCCGGCAGCCCTTGCCGCAACGACAAGACGCTTTCTTGCGTAGTCGATTTCGTTGCCCGCCTTTGTGCGCTTGCAGCGCAGGTCGGCTGTCAGATCCTCGCCGCCGAGGAATATCGCGGCGACACGGGGACATGCCGAAGCGATGGCGAAAGCGTTTTCAACGCCCATGGCTGTTTCGATGAGCGGTATCAGCTTTACGGTTCCGATCTCCATACCGCAGCGTTTCTCAACCTCGGCAATGTAGGCGTCAACGGTGCGAATGTCCTCGGCACAGCTCGCCTTAGGCGGCATTATGAGATTCGGTTTAAGGGGGACTATGGCGTCCAGATCGTCCTTCCAGTAGTCCGTGTCGATGGAGTTGATCCTGACAGTTATCTCAACTCCGACGAAGCCCATGTTCTGCATCGCGCTGCGTACAAGCAGCCTTGCCGCATCCTTCTCATCGGGGGATACGGCGTCCTCAAGATCCAATATGATGCTGTCTGCGCCAAGAGCGTCGCCGTTTATAATCATGTTAGGCGTGTTGCCCGGCAAAAAAAGCATACTTCTGCGCATTTAAACCTCCATAGCCTGTAGGCTTTTTTATGGTATTGCAGTAGTTTTGCAACAATACTTTAATTGTAACAATTATAAACCCGATAAGGATAAGTTTCAATACTGTTTTTTTGTTTTTACAATATACATCTATTTTGCAATGCCGAATACGGCGTTTCGGCTCAACAGCTTGCAAGGCTGCAAAATGACGGATTTTGCAGCCTTAGACTTAAAGTGACCTTTTATGTGCTTTGCTCGGACGGGAGCCGATGCCGGAGGACTTGGGCAAGCTCTGATTAACTGACACCTTGGGGAAGAGTCGATTTCGGCAAAAAGCTTTCATCCGATTTTACTGCTCCGACATGCCGGCTTCCGGCAAAAGCGAGGATTTATCTTGCGGGAGGCTATCAGCCTGAAGCTGTCAGTGCCGACCGAATGGGTTGTAGCCGAAGCCTGAGCTGTCGGTGCTGTGTTCCGCTGCCGCGCCGAGCGTGACCTCGAATGTCCTTTCGACGTATGCGTTTCCTTCGATTACCTGAACGGTTATCTCAACGGACTCTCCCGCAGCATAGTACTTCAAACGGTTTTCGAGGTTGGATATGCTGGTAACGCGTATGCCGTCGAAGTGGGTGATGACGCTGTTGACCGTTATTCCGAGCTTTTTAAGCGGGCTGTCTCCGTCTATCGAGGTGATGTAAATGCCTTGAGGGATGCCGTAGGCGGAGGATATGGAGGCGGTGATTTCCTCGCCGTTGACGCCAAGATAGGCGGCGTTTTCATCAGCGACCTTCTCTCGCGTGGTTCGGTTCATCAAGTCCTCAATGATGGGCATTGCGGTGGTTACGGAGATCGCGTAGCCCATGCCCTCTACCTCCGTTGAGGAGAATTTAGCGGAATTGATGCCTATAACCTCGCCGTTCATATTGAGCAGCGCACCGCCTGAATTGCCGGGGTTGATCGCGGCATCGGTCTGTATCATTATCGCGTCGGTAGTGTCGATGCTGCGGCCGAGTGCCGAAACGATGCCCGTAGTTACGGACTGCCCGTAACCCAGAGCGTTGCCTATTGCGACGACCTGTTGACCGACCTTGAGCGTATTCGAATCACCGAGTACGGCAATCTTTATTGCCGATGAGGTTTCATCTTTTATATCCGAGAGCTTGACGGCTATGACGGCAAGGTCGTTGTCGGGATCGGTACCCTTTATCACAGCCTCCGATATATTGTTATCGACGAAGCAGACCGAGAGCGTTGTGGCGTCCTCGACGACGTGATTGTTGGTGACGATCAGCAGCTCGCTGTCATTCTGACCGATTATTATACCCGTACCGCTCGACTGCTGCTCCTCGGTCAGCGTTCTGCTCCCGCCGAAAAGCCCGAAATAGCTCTGTACCTCCTGCACGCTCACATTGGTTATGGATACCATGGCAGGCATAACACCCTCGGCAATATCGCTTACATCAAGCGTCTGAACGGTTTTCGCGTTAAGCGATGAATAGGATACGGTCGTAAGCCCTGTAAAGGAGCTTTGCTCCGTCGGTGCGGTCAGGGCTTCTGCGGATGAGTTGTCTTTAAAAACGGAGTTGACGCCCGCGAAAGCTCCGGCAGCGGCGCCTCCGAATATTGCCCCGCAGAGAAGAGCGGATAGTATCCTTCTGCCCATTCCTGACTTTTTGGTCTTTTTACCGTTGCTTTCCGTCTCGACGCCGGCATTTAAAGTTTCATCATAGAAATATTCATTATCGTACATGATCTTTTTCCTCCTTTGGATGATTTACAATTATCATTATAGCCATCAAGCTTAATTGAACTTAAAACACGATTATATATCTTTGAGTATTTCTCGAATCGTCTGCATCGAGATATCGGTCGATGCGATCTCGTCGGCGCAACGCTTCAATTCGTTTCGGATAAGAGCCTCATGGGATATGCTCTTTTTGTATTTCAACTGATGCTCCAGCGTAGCCCAGAAATCCATAGCGATCGTCCTTATCTGTATCTCGGCAAGAGCGGCAGTTTCGCACACGCGGATGCACAGATGCACGCTGCGATAGCCGTTTGGCTTGGGATTCGAGAAGTAATCCTTCTTTTTGATGATTTCTATATCGGGATCGTTCTCGAATGTTTCGATGACGCTTATCACATCGCCGGTAAACGAGCATATAACCCTAACGCCGACCGCGTCGTATATGCTGCCGAGCGCGGCTTCACGGGTTACGGGCAGACCGTACCTTTGCAGCTTGTCGATCATACTGTCGGGGCTTTTGATTCGTGAGCAATAATAAACGATGGGCTGTATGTCTTCTTCCGAGCGGAATGCGTCCATCATCCTCTCGATCTTGACCGTCAGCGAGTGCTGCGTTTGCTTCAGCAATTCATACTCGTTTCCGTAAAACTCGGTGTATGTCATTGTTCCCACCTCCTATACTCGCATTATACGGGGCTATTCTTAATCGAAAATAAAAAAGAAGCGAGTTTTCAAGCAGCACTTTATAAGGAAGTTGCTTTGAGGCGGCAATTACCAGCTCAAAAGGACGTGAAACCGGCGTGACCGTTGCGGTCACGCCGGTTTTTTTGCCTGTTACGGATTATGGGGTGCAAAATCCGATGCTCGTTATGACTGTTGTTATGACTGTTGACAAGAGTTGTGGGGCAGAACCGAATTATGCTTTCGCAAGCAGACGTGCTTTTTCTTTTTTGGCCTTTCGCAGATCTGTTTCCTCAGTAAATCCCCACTCGTTTTCCAAGAGGCCAATGATCCGGTCGTAGGTCTCCGCCGCCTTGCGGTAGTCGCCGGTGATCTCGCAGATGTCCGCGATGGCCGTCAGCTCATCGGTGAAACGCGGCCGGCGGGGCTCGTTCTCAAAGGATCGCTCATAGAGTCCGATCGCTTTCTGATAATCGCATTTTTTCGCGTAATACTGTGCAGCTTCGAACAGACAGGCGGGGTCCTCCGGGTGCGCTGCCACCAGGTCTTCCATAATCCTGTCTGCCGTTTTTGCGTCAAAGCGGGCCAGAGCAATGTGCGCGCGGTAGACCTGGACCATGACGGGCCTTGCATCTGGGAGCCGGCTTACCCGCTCCAGATACGATTCCGCTTCGTCCGCGCGGTGATCTGCCAGCAGATTGCCTAAAAGATACAGATACGGCAGGCGGACCTCCGGGTTTTCTTCAACGATACCGCGCCAGAACTCAATAGCCTTCGTGTGATTGGCGATGTTCCAGTCCCAACTCGCATGACCTTCCGCCCGATCCAGGACCCACTGGCAGTCCTTCTCGCCGGGGGCCGTCCGGATGGCGTCTTTGGCGTATCTGGCCGCTTTTGCAGCGCAGGATTTCATGCGGTGCCAGTACAGGTAGGCGATGAGGCTCGTTGAGCGCTGCCGGTTCTGTTCGCCGTCAAGCTGCGCCTTCAGAAAATCCTCGTATTCCCGGAAGAGATCCTGCGGGAGTTCCTCTGTAATATCCAGGCTGTTCTCAATGCGGTTCAGACGCTGCTCGCTTGTCAGATCAAAGAGATCGTCGATGCTGACGCCGAAGATCTCCGCCAGAAGGGGAAGGGTGGTGATGTCGGGCATGGCCACGGCATTTTCCCACTTGGACACCGACTGGGGGCCGATACCCAGCTTCTCCGCCAGCTGCTCCTGTGTCAGTCCCGCCTTGAAGCGGAGCTGTCTGATTTTCTTTCCCATTTCCATATGAAATACCTCCTCACTGGGTTTTGTTTTCCGATTGCAAGCTCATTATACGAAACCGGCGCACGGGTTTCAATAACCCGGTTTTCAAGTTGTCTCGCCTGTTGGTGGAGTTAAAACGGTCTGAGGGAGACACTTCCTTACGAAGAGCCTCCCTCACACTCCTTTTCCGTTTCGGCTTTTATATGTTTTTCTTGGTTTTCTTGTTAAACCGCTGTCTTTTCATAGGGGCAGCACAGCCGTGACGCAGAAATCGTTCCCGGTTTTCGATGAAGCGGAAATGCTCCCGCCGTGCGCTTCCACTATCGCCTTGGCTATGGAAAGACCTATGCCATGCCCTCCGGTGGAGGAATTGCGCGAGGCGTCGGCGCGATAGAACCTGTCGAATATGTGAGCAAGGTCGTTTTCTGCGATTCTTTCGGCAGTATCGTTTTCGACCGAGATAATAGACTGCTTCTTTTGGGAGATCATGCATAGCTTGACACTCCCGTTCTCAGGAGCATATTTGACGGCGTTTTCGAGAAGCACGGATATAAGCCTGCGAATTGTGTCAGGGGCTCCGTTCATTGAAACGCCCTGAGCTATGTCCGCGTCGAAATTTAGTCCGCGCGAGGCAGCCGGAGCGCGGAACGAGGCTGCGGTCTCGCTCACGAGATCGGATAGCGGAAAGTCTATTTTTTGAATCGTATGCTCCGCCTCTTCCATCTTTGAGAGCATGATAAGGTCGTTTGTAAGCCCCGTTAGCCGTACGGTCTGCTCGCGTATCTCCGTGAGTTCCTCCTTCTCGCCATCCAGCTCAAGCAGGTCTACATTTGCGTTAATGATCGTCAGGGGTGTTTTGATCTCATGCCCGGCGTCGGATATGAACCGCTTCTGCTTTTCATAGCTCTCGGCAATGGGAGCGACGATTATTCCCGCCGTGAACACAAAAGCGAGGAAAACGACCAAGCAGCCGCAAAGACCGACTATGACGCTGATCCGAAGAAAGCTTCTGAACTGATCGAGCTTTCTGCCGCAATCGAGGAATATTATCCGCAATCCGTTCTCATCCGCCGATTTGGAGAACCTGAAATTGCCTATGAAGCCTTGATCGGAGCTGCTT
>CADAGD010000001.1 GCA_902787375.1 uncultured Eubacteriales bacterium | reverse complement strand
AACAGATGAAATTGACGGCAAAAAGGTTGTCAAGCTTGAAACCGTTGAACAGCTTGTGCAGAAAAGTGCGGTCAGATATGACCGTGAGGGCGATGAGCATTACGATATTATTTCGGCTTATCAGAAGAGTATGCGTGGAAGTGACCCCGATGCGGCACTTCACTACCTTGCAAGACTGCTTGAGGCAGGTGATTTGCCGAGTGCGTGCCGCCGACTTATGGTGTGTGCGAGTGAAGATGTGGGACTTGCGTATCCTCAGCTTTTGCCGATTGTAAAGTCGTGCGTTGATATGGCGCAGGCTGTCGGACTCCCCGAGGCGAGAATTCCGCTCGCCGATGCGGTGGTTATGGTGTGCAATGCCCCAAAATCTAACTCGGCATATATGGGTATAAACAGAGCTTTGGCAGATATTCGCTCGGGCAACTCGGGTCCTGTACCCAGACAACTGCAAAACAAGCACTGTGACGGAGACGATAATCCAAACAAGGGACAGTTTTATCTGTACCCTCACGATTTTCCGAACCATTATGTCGAGCAGCAATATCTGCCCGATGCATTGAAGGATAAGAAGTATTACGAATACGGCAAAAACAAGAACGAGCAGGCGTTCAAAACCTACTGGGACAAAATCAAAAAGAAGTAACAAGGGGGCAGGTGCTCTGAACCGATGAGGTGATGTGAGCATTGCTTTGATTGAAAACAGCAAGTTAATATAAAAACCTTTCACAGGTCGGTCAAATAAAGTCAGGTGTTGTCGCTAAAAACATCTGACTTTTTGCGTTTTTTATTCTTATTTTTTGCTAATTATTTTTAAATTGTTTAAAATGCACAATTTGAATGTGAATATTTTGTGATAAGAGAAATTTTATTATTCTTTAAAAGAAAATTATTATCGTTTGAATAATGTAGAATTAAAGAGTAATTGTGGAGTAGTGTTGAGTAGCTTCACACGTGCAACAAAAAAATAATTCTGGAGGAAATCAAAATGGTAAAAAGACAACACAAAATCATGTGCCTTGTGCTTTGCCTTATGCTGGCGGTTTCAACCGTATTCGTCGGTGTAGTCAGTGCTTCTGCTGCAACAGGCGATACTGTTTACGTTAGGGTAAACAACGGCTGGTCAAATGTTAACTGCTATATGTGGTCTGACGGCCTCGGCAATAACGCATCATGGCCGGGCAAGGCAATGACAAAAGTTGAGGACGGAGTATATTCATATACTCTCGACAAGGATTACACAATGGTAATCTTCAACAACGGTTCACAGCAGACAACTGACCTTACATATCCCGGTCACGGTAAAATCTATGACCTTTCAAAGGGTACATGGTCAGATTATGAGGGTGCTCCTACTCAGGGCACAACAGCTCAGACACCTACAAGCGCAACAACAGCTACAACTGCTACAACTCCTACACAGGGCGGTGACGGCACAACTGTTTACCTCAACAATGAGGCAGGCTGGGCAACTCCTGTTGTTTATATGTGGAACGGCGGTGCTGACAGCAACGGTTCATGGCCGGGCGTTAAGATGACAAGCATTGGCGGTAATATGTATCAGTACACCGCATCAAAAACTTATGCTAACTGCATCTTCAGCAACAGCGGTCAGTCACAGACAGCAGACCTTACTGCAAAGGACGGCTATGTATATAACAACAAGACTAACGAATGGTCTGTTTACGATACAAGTCCCCTTCAGGTAACTGAATTCTCTGCTGATCCTTCATCAAATATCTACACAGGTACTGATGTACAGCTTTCTGCAACAGCTACTAACAAGGACGGTGCAGCAGTAAGCTACAAGTTCTCTGTTACTAACGAGCAGGGCGGAACATCAACACTTTCCGACTTCTCTTCTGCAAAATCAGTAACATGGACTCCAACAGTTGCAGGTACATATACAGTCAACTTTGACTTCAAGGATGCTGTAAAGGGTTTTTTCAGCTCATCCGATACGGAAGCTGTTGATTTTTTTATTTCAAGCTGGAGCCAGATTAATCCTGAGCTGTATCCCGTGTTTGCCAATTCCGATATCAGGGCAAATTCGGATGAGACCGGCAATACCGTTTTTAGCGTAAACGCACCGTCGTCGCTCATAAAAGCCATAAGTCAGGAGCGAGTAAATACATTCAGAAATGCCGCATCGTCTATTTGGGATTGGCATTTTTCAATAAAGCTCATTTCCGATGAGAGCATGACGGATATAAAAGCCGTCGATATTTCGCAGTTCTCTGAAAGAACAAAGAACGGCACGAAAAACCGCGTGGAGGCAAGTCTTAAAGAGGCAAAGCCGGCGCGGCAAAAGAGCATGACCGCCCCTCATGCCGTCAATCCCGAATACATAGTTTACGGCAAGGAAATTTCACGACCGAACATAGTTTCCATGAGCGATTTTAAGGAGGATACCGGCAGCGCGACGGCGGTTGGCTCCATAATTGACTTGGAAGTTACGGAAACCAAAAACAAGGTCAGGACGATAATCAAGTTTTCATTTACGGATAAAACGAATTCTCTGACGGCAAAGCTCTTTCCCAAGACCGAGAAGGCAACGGAAATAAAGGAAAAGCTTGAGGATATAAAAAAGAAGGGCGATCTTGTAATCGTCAGAGGAAGCTATGAGTTCGATTCATTCTCAAGGGACTACGTTTTTCTGGCAAACGACATCAATCGCAGAGAGGCGCAGAGGCGTGAGGATACCGCGCCCGATGGTGAGAAGCGGGTGGAGCTGCATCTGCATACGCAGTCATCCACTATGGATGCGCTGACAAAGGTCGATGAAGCCATAGCGACTGCCGCAAGATGGGGGCATAAAGCGATTGCCATAACCGATCACGGTGTTGTTCACGCTCTGCCGGAAGCTATGAAAGCGGCAAGGAAAAACAACATCAAGGTTATATTCGGGTGTGAGGGCTATCTTATCAACGACTCAACAGATCATGTCTTTGATGAGAACGAGTATACGGCTGTGGCGATTACGGCCAATTATTCATCCGCGGGAACTTCCCTCTTTGATATTGCCGCGATAAGGTTTGACAGCAACGGCAATGAGAAAGGTGTGTTTCGCAGGCTCGTTAATTCAGGAGCGACGGTTCCCAAATGGATGATTGAATCCTGCGATATTGACGAGGATAAGAGAGCCGACGCGCCGGATTCCATGCAGGCGGTGCATGAGCTGATGGGCTTTGCGGATGGCTCTGCTCTGATTGCATATAACGACGCTGTTATGAACGGTCTTGCGTCCTCGATTGAAAATGAGGATGATTTTCCGTTCGAGTATGTGGATATAAACAAGCTTGATTTGAATGCGCATCTTGACATAAAGGATTACAGCATGGAAAGCGGCTGCAATCCCATAAACGGCAGGTATGAGGAAACGCCTGCCATGAGCGCACAGAAGAATGCGGCGAATATAAAAGACATCTTTTTGAGCATAATGAAGGAGCTTGCTCAAAAGGACGTCAATACCGTATCATATTGGGACAGGCGCACGCCTGATTTTAAAAAGCTGAAGCGATACCATATAATACTGCTCGCGGCTTCGCTTAAAGGACTCAAGAATCTGTATAGGCTTGTGTCATATTCGCATCTGCAGTATTTTCATAAAAGGCCTTGCATACCTCGAAGCCTGTTAAATATGCTCAGAGGAGGTATACTGTTGGGCTCTGCTTGTGAAGCGGGAGAGCTTTTCCGTTCCATAACAAGGGGAAAGAGCGCACAGGAGCAGGAGAGAATAGCATCGTGGTACGACTATCTTGAGGTTCAGCCATTGGATAACAACCGCTTTATGCTCGATTCCGAGGATTTTGACTGTACCGAGGACGACTTGCGGGACTATAACAGACGTGTTATCGAAATAGGCGACAAGCTCGGTATGCTGACGGTCGCCACATGCGATGTACATTTTCTCGATCCGGATGACGCCATTTACAGGTCGATACTGCTGCATTCGCAGGGCTTCAGGGACGCGGGCAGAATGACTCCGCTGTTTTTCCGAACGACCGATGAAATGCTTGAAGAGTTTTCATATCTGGGCGCGGACAAGGCGTATGAGATTGTTGTGACAAATCCGAATATCATAGCTGAAAGATGCGGGGAGCAGCTTCACCCGTTCCTTGATGAGAAGTTTACATATTCGCCGGAGCTTCCCAACGCCAAGGAAATCTTGCAGGAAATGACAATGAACGAGGCTCACCGCCGATACGGCGATCCTCTTCCCGAAATAGTGCAGGCAAGGCTTGACAAGGAGCTGAAATCCATTGTCGGAAACGGCTATTCATCCCTATACATGGTTGCGCAGAAGCTTGTTTCAAAGTCGCTTTCGGATGGATACCTTGTTGGTTCACGAGGCTCGGTCGGTTCGTCGTTTGTTGCGACTATGCTTGGCATAACGGAGGTAAACGCGCTTCCACCGCATTATCTGTGTCCCAAATGCAAGTATTCGGAATTTATGACCGACGTGCATTCAAGATGCGGCATAGACCTTCCGGATAAAGTCTGCCCATCATGCGGGACAAAGCTCAAAAAGGAAGGGTATGATATTCCCTTTGAGGTCTTTTTGGGCTTCAAGGGCGATAAAACGCCCGATATTGACCTTAATTTCTCCGGCGACTATCAGCCGGTGGCGCATCATTTTACGGAGGAGATGTTCGGAGCGGGCCATGCCTTCAGAGCGGGAACCATATCCGGCGTTCAGGATAAGACGGTTTACGGCTTTGTAAAGCATTACTGCGAGGATTTGGGACTCAATAAAACCGAAACGGAAATAAACAGGCTCGTTCAAGGCTGCCTTGGCGTCAAGCGAACATCGGGTCAGCATCCGGGAGGTATCGTAATTGTGCCGGAGGACTATGAGATATTCGATTTCTGCCCCGTACAGCATCCGGCGGATAAGAATGACGCAGGCTCCGTAACAACGCATTTTGATTTCCATGCGCTTGACGATAAGCTTGTCAAGCTCGATATATTGGGGCATGATGATCCGACGGTTCTGAGAATGCTCCACGATATAACGGGGCTTGACCCGCGAACCATACCGCTCGACGATCCCGAAACAATGTCCATATACAGCACGGATAAGGCGTTGAATGTCAGCCTTGAGCCACTCGGATGTGACGTCGGCTCATTTGCGATTCCTGAGTTCGGAACCCAGTTCGTACGCGGAATGCTCAAGGAAACAAGGCCGAAGACTATGGAGGAGCTCGTTCGTATTTCGGGACTTTCACATGGCACGGATGTTTGGAACAACAACGCGCAGGTGCTTGTCGAGAACGGTACGGCAACGCTTATGGAGGTCATATGCACCCGCGACGATATAATGAACTATCTTATCTCAGTGGGCGGCGATCCATCGCTTTCGTTTAAAACGATGGAGAGCGTCCGAAAGGGCAGGGGATTGAAGCCTGAAATGGAGGATATGATGCATGAGATAAATGTCCCCGAATGGTTCATTGACAGTTGCAAAAAGATAAAATACATGTTCCCTCGCGCCCACGCAGCGGCATATGTAATGATGAGCTTTAGAATCGCTTACTACAAGGTGCATTATCCTCTTGAATTCTACGCGGTCTATTATACGGTTAGAGCGGATACATTCGATATTCAATTCTGCCAAGGCGGACTGGATACTGTTATGAGTAATCTGAAGAATCTCAAGGCAAAGGATAAGCTCGATCAAAAGGAAAAGGACTTGATAACCATTCTTGAGGTTGTCGCGGAGATGAACATGCGAGGCTTCGAGCTGTTGCCCGTGGATATTTACAAATCAAGGGCAAAGACATTCGTGATAGAGGATGGGAAGATCAGACCGCCGTTTACCTCCGTAGCCGGACTCGGAGAAAATGTAGCAGTAATGATAGAGAAGGCAAAAGAGGGCGGAGAATACTCAAGCAAAGAGGATTTCGCCATGAGGACAAGGGCAAATACCGCCATCATGGAGAAGCTTGACGCTTTAAAATGCTTCGCCTCCCTGCCCGATACCGACCAGATAGGATTTGTCTTCTGATAAAATGCAATTATGAAAACAGGCGCGGCATAATGCATCTCATGACCGCGCCTGTATTGTTTCATTTTTCCTCCTTAAAGGCGTCGTGTATGTCCTTTAACAGATCGGACTCCGAATAGTCAATGCTCTTGGACGCCTTAACGAGCGACCTTATTCTTTCCCTAAGAAGGGCAGCTTTTATTTCATTTCTTTGGGGTTCGGGAATGTCGGCAATATAGCATCCGCTTCCGGTTCGGGTATTTATAAAACCATCCTTCTCAAGAGCTTCCCATGCGCTTCTGACGGTTATAATGCTTATACCAAGCTCACTTGAAACCGTGCGGACGGGCGGAAGCGCATCGCCTGCCCTTAGTTTTCCCGTCAGTATTTGTGCCGATATTTGCTCATATAGCTGGCGGTAAGCAGGCGTACTGCTGTTCGGTATGACAAATATGTCCATCATATGTTCTTTTTTTCAAGGTTCCTTTCCGATATACGGCATGAAACGATTGTTAAAACGACATATATCACTGCGCAGACAATGATTGCCGCGGCTTGTATGCTTGCGGCTGCTTGGGTTGTCGGCAGGCAGTCTATATTGTTTTCGATCCATGCAAAAAAAGCGGATACGTCCCTGCTTGCTGCAGCGGTTATGAATACTCCGTTGGATATGAATATCCATGCGAATATGCCAATCAGGGAAAGCACGAAGCTTTTTCCCGCCTTATAGCCGTTCTTATAGAATGTTGGCATGTAGATGATATTGAATATCGAATACACTATAAAGTATGAAGCGATGAGTGCGGGGCAAACATCCAATCCCGCAGCGTTTTGAGAGCCGTAAACAGCATTGTGGACGAACATCATCGGTATGCATAAAAGCAGGAAAACGAGCTGTATTATCACTATGAAAGCGAATCTTGCCTTTACGGCTTCGCGTTTTCCGACCGGCAGGGTGACTGTGAATAGGAGATCGTTGTTCAATGTGCATTGTTGAAACACAAAGAATATCGCGTTGCATATGAAGAAGCAGGGAAGTTCAAACATGTAATTGGGTATAAACAACAGCAACACCGATGCCATGAACAGAAACACCGCAGGATGCAGGCAGAGCTTAAACTCCTTATAAAGCAGCTTTTTCATTATTGTTCTCCTTCTCATAGTAAATCATAATGGACTCAAGATCGGCAGGCGCATTTTTAGTATTCGGACAGTTTTCCAAATCCTCCGCTCTTATCAAACCCGTGAATCCAAAGGCGTTCTCCTTATAGCCGAGAAGCATATGCCTGTAGCCTTCAAGCTCATGTTTACTGCCCGATATAAGCCTGAAACTCTGCTTAAAGCTCTCCACATCGGTTGACAGCACAAGGCTCCCATTCTTGATATATGTGATAAAGTCGGCACATTTTTCAAGATCGGATATTATATGGGTGGAAAAGAGTATGCTCCTTTTTCCATCCTCGACGACGGAGCGGAACACATTGAGCAGATCGTCCCTTGAAACGGGATCGAGTCCGCTTGTCGGCTCATCGAATATGAAAAGCTCCGCGTTGTGCGAGAGCGCGAGTGCGAGGGCGAATTTGACCCTCATGCCCGCCGAAAGCTCATCGACCTTTTTGTTTTCATCAATGGAGAATCTTTTCAGGTATGAGTGATAAAGCGCGTCGTCCCAATCATCATAGAAGCGTTTTGTGACCTTCGCTATGGTCTTGAGTCTGTGATGCTTGTAGCAGTCGAACTCACCGATTATATAGCCGAGCTGCTCTTTGCATTTAACCTCGTTGTCGTTGAACTCAAGTCCGTTCATTCGCACACTTCCTCCGTCCTTTGAAACAAGATTGAGCATGGATTTTATAGTGGTCGTTTTTCCCGCGCCGTTGCGTCCTATAAAGCCCATTATGTATCCGGGTTCGAGTTTGAAAGAAACATCCTTTAGCGAAAAATCCTTGTAGCTTTTTGAAAGAGAATTTACTTCCAAAAGATTCATAGAATAACCTCCTCTTATAATTGTGATTATCCGACAATCACAATTATAGTACTTCCAAATATGTTTGTCAACGGAAAATTTATGCAGACAGAATGGCAGAATAATTAGCCGTTTTACGCAAATAATAGAAACGAAATCAATATAAGGAGAAGTTGTAATGAAAGCGACAGGAATAGTCAGAAGAATTGACGAGCTCGGAAGAGTGGTCATACCAAAGGAAATAAGACGTACATTGAGAATAAGGGAGGGCGATCCTCTTGAAATATTTGTTGACAGGGAGGGCGGAGTAATACTCAAAAAATACTCTCCCATAGGCGAGCTTGGAGAATATGCGCGGGAGTTTGCCGAAGCACTACACCAGTCCGTGGGACACATTGCTGCTATATGCGATAAGGATGTCGTCATAGCAGTATCGGGAGCGGGGAAGAAGGAGCTGCAGGATCGCCCGATACATGAGGAAATAGAGAGAATTATGCAAAATCGAATAAAGGTGTGCGCTAATACGTCCGCAGGAGAGGCATTGCTGCCGATAACAACCGACGGAAGCGAAGAAAGCTATACAGCGCAGATTATCATTCCGATTTTTTCATCGGGAGACCCCATCGGAGCTGTAATGCTTCTTTCGAAGGAGCAGGGGATAAAGTTTGATCATACGGAAATAAAAGTATGTGAAACCGCCGCAGGCTTTATGGGAAAACAGATGGAAAACTGAATAAGAAAGGCTTTTTGCGGCAAATCAGCTTTATTGATACAGCCTGCAGAACAGTTAAAGTCCGAGAAGCTTAATCTTGGACTTTTTTTGGTGTTCTATAAATATAATTGGTTTTACGGTTGAAAAAAAAACAAGAATATGTTATCCTTTTACCATATGACTAAGGAGGTTTATTATGTGCAGTTATGATTATGATATAGCAGTTCTGGGCGGAGGCCCCGGCGGATATGTTGCCGCGATAAGGGCGGCTCAGTTGGGTAAAAAGGTTGCGCTTGTTGAGGCAAGGGAGCTTGGCGGTACATGTCTTAACAGAGGATGTATTCCCACAAAGGCGCTGCTTCATGGCGCGGAGGTATATGAGCAGACGGTAAACGCTTCAACATTCGGTGTTATGGCATCCGAGGTCGGCTTCGACTACAGCAAGATGGCAGCCTTCAAGAGCGCAACAGTTGAAAAGCTTGTTTCGGGCATAGGCAGTCTGGAAAAAGCTCACGGCGTTACCGTAATAAAGGGATTCGGCCGCTTGACCGACAATCACAATATGCACATTGAACAGTCGGCTGACGAATGCATTGACATCTCGTACGATAAGCTGATACTTGCAACGGGTTCATCTCCGGCTCGTCCTCCCATTGAGGGTATAGACGGCAAGAACATCGTCACCTCTGACGACATACTGTCCATGACAGAGCTTCCCGAAAGCTTCGTCATAATCGGCGGAGGCGTAATCGGTATCGAGTTTGCGACACTTTTCTCGACCCTCGGCAGACCCGTTACGGTAATCGAGATGATGCCATCCATTTTGCCCGGCGCGGATTCCGACATAGTCCGTACCGCTTTGCGCGTACTGAAAAAGAAGAAGGTTTCCATTATCAATAACGCTAAGGTCACAAAGCTTGAAGGCGGCGATACTGTCACGGTCAGCTATGAGCTTAACGGCGTTGTTAAGACCGCTTCGGGCGCGTGCTGTGTTGTCAGCGTCGGCAGAATGGCCGAAACCCGCGGCATAGGTCTTGAGGAGCTTGGCATCGAAATGAACCGCGCTTTCGTCAATATCGACGAGCATTGCAGAACCAATATCGAAAACATTTATGCCATCGGCGATATAACGGGCAAGATTCAGCTTGCTCATGTCGCTTCCGCACAGGGTCTTGTCGCCGCCGCAAATGCTGCCGGACATGATGAAACAATGGATTACAGCGTCGTTCCCTCCTGCATTTACACAAGTCCTGAGATAGCGTTTGTCGGTATCTCCGAGGACAAGGCAAAGGCGCAGGGAATCGAGTACAAGGTCGGCACATTCAATGTTGCCGGTAACGGACGCGCAATGGTAATGGGTGAGAACCTCGGCATTGTAAAGCTCATATCCGATATGGACGGAAAGCTCATCGGCGCACAGCTCATGTGTCCGAGAGCGACCGACATGATCGCCGAGCTTGCCGCCGTAATCAAGCTTGGCGGTTCGGTCAAGGATGTTGCCGATACCATCCATGCTCATCCCACGATAAGCGAAGCCGTTATGGAAGCCGCTCATGATTGGGAGGGACTTTGCTGTCATGCGATTCCCAAGAGGAAATAATACCGATAGATACAAGTAGAATAATAAAGGAGCCGTCGTTCTTGAAACTGCGACGGCTCCTTTAAAGTTCATGCTTCTATTTTCTCAGAGTTTTCTATACGTTTCAGAAGCTTTTTTGCGGCAAGAAGATCAGCGACAAAATCGTTTGTAAGCTCGTCGCGTCTGAGTAGCGCGGCGGGATGATATGTCGGAATGATATAGAATACTCCGGCCTTCTTGACCTGTCCGCGCTGTTTGGTGATTTGAATGTCCCTATCATAGACGTACCTTGCGGCTATGCGGCCTAGACAGACTATTACCTTGGGACGGACAAGAGCTATTTGCGCACGAAGATAGGGGAGGCAAGCCTCTGCTTCATCGGGCAACGGGTCACGGTTCTGAGGAGGTCGGCATTTAACAATATTGCAAATATAAATGTCCCTGCGGTCAAGCCCCGCTTCTTCAAGCAGGAGATTAAACAGCCTTCCGGCTGCACCGACAAACGGCACTCCCTGTTCATCTTCCTCACGTCCGGGGCCCTCGCCAATGAACATAATATCCGCATTGGGGTTGCCATCCGCGATAACGATGGTATTTCGATGCTCACAAAGACGGCATTTTGTACATGACATTAACTCATTGTATAATGCTTCCCATGAAAAAGTCAGAACCGCCATATATCACCTGTTCAAATAGAATGTATGCGCGCGCCTTGATATGTCGCAGGTGACTTCATAGTTGATTGTATTGACCATGACGGCGACCTCCTCGGCGGAAATGCCGCCCTTGCCGAATATAACGACCTCATCGCCGCGCTTTACGTCGGAACCTGTGACATCGCACATGCACATATCCATGCAAACACGACCTATTTGGGGGAATTTCTGACCGTTTATAGTCATTATCGCGTTGTTTGTCAAGCGGCGCGGGAAGCCGTCCGCATATCCTATGGAGATTACAGCCACCTTCATATCATGCTCGGCTTTATAGAGCCTGCCATAGCTTATTGTAGAGCCTGCCGGAATATCGCGGACAAGAGCAACTCTTGATTTCAATGTCATTACCGGCTTGAGAGGCCCTTCCTGGGGCTTGCTGTCAGGATACATTCCATAGAGGATAATACCTTCACGGACATAGTCGAAATGCAAATCAGGATATTCCATTATGGTAGCCGAATTTGAAACATGGCATTTCTCAATATGAATCCCGCGTGCTATAAGCCCGTTCCTTACGTCGCAATAGTTCTTATACTGTGCCTTTGTATAGTCGAACTCTTCGGGAACATCCGCGACGGCAAAATGGGTGTAAAGCCCGACCGCGTTAAGGTAGGGAAGGTTATAGATATGCTCGGCGTCGTCGATTGCCTTCTCTATGACCTTTCTTCCGCCGATATGCCCATGTGCATAGAGTCCTATTCGACCCATACCCGTATCTATTTTGATATGCACCTTTATCCTGACATGCGCCTCCTCGGCAGCTTTGTTAAGCTCGTCGGCATGGGAAACATCGACAACGGTCTGTTCGAGATCGTAATAGGAAAGCTCCTTGACGAATAATGACGGTGTATAGCCCAATATGAGTATGGGAATCTTAACGCCGTTTTCACGAAGCTCAAGCGCTTCTTCAACGCAGGCGACGGCAAACATATCCGCTCCGTTATCCTGAAGATACTTACCGCATTCGACTGCGCCGTGACCGTATGCATCGCCCTTTATAACACAGATAACGGGCTTGCCGGATATTTTCTTGGCATATTCTAAGTTCTGC
Organism: uncultured Eubacteriales bacterium; assembly: GCA_902787375.1. Classification (GTDB taxonomy): domain Bacteria; phylum Bacillota; class Clostridia; order Christensenellales; family CAG-138; genus UBA3857. The sequence continues at coordinate 62,281 of CADAGD010000001.1, read as the reverse complement.
TTCATGGCTGCAAGGTCTATTTCAGCCCATGTCCTGTACCTGAGATTGTTTTGGAAGGTTACATTATGAACAAACATTGTTTTGCCTTTCTTTATCTTATAGCTCAATATAGTTTCTGCCGACATATTTACTTGTGAAGAGATGGAGCAACGCACCGTAATCGGGAATGAATCTTACAATATCACCGACCTTATATTCGGTTTTACAAGCATTGAGATTGATTATCAGGTGGTCAGAGCTTGCCCCGATTATCTCAATATCCGGATCGCATGGCGTCAATCCATCAACCGCGACATCCTGACGGCCAATACCGAGTATAGCGCGTTTCATCATGCCGCGGTCAGGATACTCAAGATACTCGCCAAAAGCGTTGGGGCCTCTTTTGCCTATGGGCTTTGAGGGCTTGGTTTGCAGCTCGACTATCTCAGCTTCAAGCACAAAGCAATCGGTATTAAGACCCTTGACGGGTTTACCAACCGCAGTATCGTTTCCGAGTACAAATGATTCGCCAAGACGCAGATGGTTTATACCGGACGGAACTGTGTGGGACATCAGAAGTCCCATTGTGGATGAATTACCGCCGGAAACTATGGGGATTCGTGCGCCGGTGTCAGCTCTGAGTTTTTCGGCAATAGCGACAAGCCCTCCAAGGTTATTCTCATCGGGAAGGATTCCGCCATAGCATGTAAGGTTTACGCCAACGCCGTAAAGCTCCAGATTGGACGCTTCGTTTATTGCCTTGGCTGTTTTTAGAATCGTCTCATAATCGGTGTTGAATATACCTTCGCGCAAGTCACCCATATCTATCATAAGTATTATCTTATGGACAGTATTAATCCTTTTTGCGGAAGCGTTCAGCAGCATTATGGTTTCAATTTCACTCTGCATGGATATGTCGGAGCATGAAACAACAGTATCGGCTTCGCTTTGCAGTCCGATACGAAGAAGCAGCTTCGGCTTTGCGGTGCTAATTCCGCAAAGGTTCTGAACGCGCGAATCGGCGATCATATCAGCGTTGCTGTCATTGATGATATCGACTATTCTTTCGTCCGCACAGAACACCTTTGTGACGATAGCTGTTTCTATGCCCTGAGAATGGCACAAATCGGTAAGAAACTCAAGATTCTGCTTGAGCTTTTTCAGATAGATGGAAACTCTTGGATACATGATTGGCTCCTTATTATTTTATGCCGAGGCTTTGCTTCATCAAATTTAACGCGGCGTCAGGGTACTGCTTGCTCAATACGCCGAGCGACGCCATTATATAGTGGTTGTCATACAAAAGGTTAAGCAGCGACGGCTTGGGATACAACAGCATTCCATTATCATTGCAGTCGGCTATTCTGCGCATTATGGACTGCCTGTCCGGAAGTCTTGTAAGTGCGCCGCCTGTTGCCACCAAGTATTTCAGTTTTGTGAGGTCTTTGCCTTCCGCTATCGTCTGCCTGCCCCTCGGCGTATAGATATAGCGAAGCGCACCGGCATGACGCTGTATTGAGGTAATACCTGCGGCAAGGCACAGACGCTGTGTAAGCTTGAATTGCTCAGGCGTATCGGGTATGGGCTTATAATGCTCCATTACGGAGTCTATATCCATATCAAGCTCATTTTGAAGCTTATCCTTGCCTATCATGTCAATGACATTGTGCGCATTTACAAACATTCCCAAATCACCCTCTACCGTTCGCTTCGCAAACGGCTCCGGAGTGGTCTGTATGCTTGCTATCTCGTCGGAACCCTGTGTAACGGAATGAACATCCGTTGTTGCGCCGCCAATGTCAATGACGGCAAGATCTCCGATGTAGCCGTAAAGCAACTGCGCGGACTCCATAACAGCACCCGGAGTGGGAATAATGTTTCCGGCAACCATATCACGAACATGCTCCATGCCCGCGGCTTTGACGATATGCTCCTCAAAAACCTTATGAATGATTCTTCTTGCAGGTTCAATGTTTAAAAAATCAAGCTTGGGATACACATTCTCGGTTATGTAGAGAGGGATACCCGTGTTTTCAAAAATCGACCTGATAATATGGTGATTCTGTATATTTCCGCCATATATCACAGGAACCTTCAAACCGCCCGATACTATCTTTTTTGCGTTTTCAACAGCGGTTTCACGCTCACCGTAATCAGTTCCGCCCGCAAGAAGTATGAGATTGGGATTGATGGCTTTAACGTCCTCAATGTCATAATCAGACATGATTCCCGCTGTGGCGTGCTTAATAATAGCACCCGCGCCCAAAGCGGCAGCTCTTGCGGCTTTAACCGTCATATCATAAACAAGACCATGCACGGTCATCCTAAGACCGCCTGCCGCGCTTGAAGTCGCAAAGGCGGTACTGTATTCGATGCCGTCCACGCCAAGATTTTTTGCTAAGTCGTCTATGGCTGCTCTGAGACCGATACAGACGTCGCCGTCAAGTACCGACGTCGGAGCCTGTCCCTGACCTATGAAGCTCGGATTGTCCGTATCAATGCCATTAAAAGCATTTACCAATGTGGTGGTTGAGCCTATTTCGTAAACAAGTACATCAACTTTCATTTTTCCTTTATAAGTGGGGAACCGCTATGCTATGCAGCGGCTCCCCTAAAACTCAGGGGATAGAATTAAATCTTTCCCTCTTTTTCAAGCTCCCATCTCCTCTTGATGAGGAATGTAGCATCATGAACACCGTGACTTCCACGGCCGAATCCCTCGTCCGCGCCCGCCTTTCTTGCAAGCTCAGGAGTTACCTGTGTACCGCCGGCAATGAATATTATCTTGTCGCGTATACCCATCTCACGGCAGATCTGGTCTATCTTCGTAATGTTCTTGTAGTGGATGTCGTCATGGCTTATTATTGTGGACGCCATTATAGCGTCGGCATGTGTTTCAATCGCCGCATTTACAAGCTTTTCGGGCGAGCAGGAGGTTCCCAGATAAATGACTTCCATGCCGTACTTTTCTATACCGCCATGCTTGATGTCGATTATCTCACGGAGTCCTACGGAATGCTCATCCTCGCCTACGGTTGCTGCAACTATCCTCATTGGACGACGCTCAACATCCGCCCTTATCTCGGCGTCGGAAAGCACATCGGGCTCCTTGGGGATGACGAGCGAATCAACGTCTATTTCAAACGGAACCTTGCCCTTGACCTCTATGCGTGTACCATCCTGCGGGTGCATTATCTCTTTGGATATGACCTCACATTCTGTCAGGTTCATGCGCTTCGCGCATTCGAGCGCGGCAGCCTCCGCGATCTGCTTGGGGGCGGGGAAGAACATTGTAAGCATGACAGTACCGTCAGCAAGCCACTCCATCTCAGGACGAATTTTCTTGCCGCCGGGAGTGAACTCACGGGTTTCAGCCATACGGACGTTGACGTTGTCATTGTCGTCAAGCTCGTCAATGTAGATTATCTTATTCGGGTCTTCAAGCGTACAGCCGCCGATGAGCGCGGAGGGATTTTCGGGATCACCGCCGTATTGCTCAACATTGTTGTAACCGTAATGAGCTGTAACGGGAGCCATGTATTGCTTATCGCGCTTAACGATGGTTCCTGCGCCTATACCGCCGTTCATCTTTCTTGCGATACCGTCGCCGTTACGTTCAGGATAGATGCCGCTGTCTACAAAGAAGCCCTCCTCAACTGCGGCAAAATAACCGCCGAGCTCAAGCATCTCCTCCATGAACAGAACAGCTCTCTCTTTAAGCTCACGGGCCTTATCACGCAGATAGCCGTCCTTTTTAAGCTCGACCATCTCCATAAGACCGTCCATGCCTATAAGAGCCTGTTTCGCGGTATCACATGCTTCTATGTTATAGATATGCCACGGAACATTTCGTCCTTCATCGGGTGTGATCGTTGACTGTATGTCCGCGCTTGTCAGCTTGGAAATGACCATGTTAAGCACATGGGTGACGGTTGCCTCACGGGTGGAGGACTCGATGTACTTGGTATTCATCTGCGCCCTCATGCGATATTCATGGAATAAATCTCTGAGCGCGACCGCATAGGGAAGGTCCATGTGGATACATGGTGCGGGTGTGGCTGTTGGAGGAACCGTCGAAAGACATATGTTCTTCTTGTTGATGCCTACCCTTGCTGAGAAAATGGCGTTTATACCGTGCTGAACCATCAGCTCAGGCATTACCTTCCAAGCCTCACGGGCGGTAGCGTTCGCGTTATGCGCGCCGTCTATCTGTGCCATGCCTGCCCATGCTATGAGCTTCTTGGACTCACAGGCATCGACGAATGAACGCATCATGTTTATATTACGGTATATGACATTGTACTGCGGGTCCTGATGGACGCCGTTCACGCCCTCCTCGGCGAACATGACAGCAATATCGGGGCCGGCGACGCCGGAAACATAGCTGTGATAATTGATAGGTCTTCCAACCTCATCCTCGATCATATCAAGAGCCTTGCGCTGAGCCCTGACCTGCTTACGGGTTATGGGAACGCCGCCCATGCCCTGAGGAGTACCCTCTATAAGACCGTCAAAATGGCTCTGACCGGCTGTGCGAATTACCATGATGTGATCCGCGCCATGATGCGCAGCCATGCGCATACGGCGTATATCGTCCTCAAAACGACCGGAAGCTATCTCGGTTGTGATAACAGGAGCGGGCTGAGGATCAATGTCGTCAAAATAGTGAGCTGGGGGAAGTGGAACAGAACGTTTCAAGGGTGTTGTAGCATCATGGTACTCAAACGGCCCCATATGAAGGTCTTTCACCGGTGTACGCCATGTCCAACCCCTGCGGCGGGGACGATAATGCTCAAGGTCCTTAAGTATCTCTGCGACATTGATCGGCTTATCGGGAGAAAGCTTATATTCACTCATTATTCGTTACCCCCTTTGAAAAGTTTCTCGGCGTCGTCCCACATATTACCGTTTACAAGTTCAAGCCCTGCGGGACGTATTTCCATATTCTTTGATTTTGCGAGCCTGTAAACCACATTGCCCGCACCGTAACACATGAGAGAGCGTTCAACACAGCCCTCTACTATTGCCTTAGCTTCAATGGACGAGAACCCCATGCGAAGCAGTACCGAACGCTCTATGGCAGGGGACGTATACTCACGGCCCATCTCAAGCAGGGGATCGACAAGCTTGTTGGCAAGCTCCCAAAAGCGTTGCTCAAGCTGCTCGTTGGTAAGACCCTTTAAATGCTCATGGCGATTTTTGAAATCGTCGTCACGTTTCATAAATAACTATCCTCCGTGTGTTTTAAATCAGTAATGTTATAATGACGCTATCGCGCTGCGTACAAACTCCTCGTCGGTGTTTGTTTCCTCGATAAGGAATTTGATATCCTCATCGGTAAGCTCGTCCTTATGGGTTCCCACAGCCCTCTTGATGCGTGATTTACGCATATGATCCAGGTCAAGATCGGTAACCTGAATGAGCGAGGGATGCGCGGGAAGTATTATGTTCTTGCCGGGAATTTCATCTTTGGGATCGCCGAAGTGGATATCAATGCCATTCTGCCTTGCAAATGAGAGCTGCGGATTGATGTGCTTGCCGGCTCCGGTGTATTCGGTTTCCTGAACAACTATGCACTGATCCCTGTCAAGGTCCTGCGCAAGACGGAAGGCTGCGGCAAGCGATGTATTTCCTGCGGGTCCCTTCTCAAGACCTTCGAGGGAGGCGAGGCATTCCGTGATGAAGAATACGCTTCCCTGAGTAACGGTAACATACCTGTCCATATAGCGAAGGGGACGTGCGGCACTTCTGGGAACATCGGAATGATCGGGATTGACGGAATAGGGAACGCCGAATCCGGTGTGACCTGTTGTAAAGCTCTTTTTATTGAACTGACTGTCGCTTGCCATATGCAGTCCCGAAAGATTGACGGAAGCCGCTATTACCTTGGCATTGCAGCCCGCTTTCCTCAAACCGCGAGCCGTACCGGTTAGGTTTCCGCCGCCGGCATTTGTGCATACCACGACGTCGGGGTCTTTGCCGATTTTTGCGCGGAACTGCTCGGCTATTTCATAGCCGAGTGTCTCAACGCCGGCGATTCCGAAGGGTGTGTAAAGCGAAGCGTTGAAATAGCCGGTTTCCTCAAGAAGCTGAAGAACCGTGGAGAAGAGTTCGGGGCCGACAGTAAGCTGAACTACCTCGGCTCCGAGAGCTTCACACTTACGAGCCTTTTCTATTATCTCCGGCTGACCTATTCCCTTGCTGTCATAGCATTCCTGAACGACAATGCACTTTAATCCAGCCATTGCCGCGCAGCAAGCGACTGCCGCACCGTAATTGCCGCTTGTAGCGGTAACAACGCCCTTATAACCGAGCTTCTTTGCCTGATATACGCTTGTGCAGGCGCGGCGAGCTTTAAAACTTCCGCTGGGGTTTGACGCCTCATCCTTGATGAATATGCGCGCGCCCTTGCCTTCGGGAGCGCATTTTCTCGCAAGCTCCGTCAGGTTTTTAAGCTCGATAAGAGGAGTGTTGCCAATGGAGAACAATGACTGAACACGTCTGATTTCCTCTATCGTATAGCCGGTAGCCTCCATCATGGCTTCATAGTCGAAGCCTATGCCGGGCTTCTCGAACTTGTCGAAATCCATGCCCACTGCATTCTTAATAATTTCATTCTTGCGAGCCATTATCGCATCGTAGCTGTTATCCATCAATCCTCACCTCCGAAGGTTATCTTGCGAACCATGCTGCCGATTTCAAGCACTTCCGGTACAAAGAAGCCGAAATTATGCTCGAAGTACGGATTGACCTTAACAACCTCGCCCTTTGCGTGACGACCCGTTCTTGTAACGACCTCGGCAATTTCACCTATCTCGGCATCCTCCTGAAGATAGCCCTTTACCCACATCTCAAGCGGGTTTATCTTTGTGTCGTCGGGAAGCGCGGAAGAACGCTCCTGCGGCGGCAGAACGACATTGTGAATTTGAACCCAGTCACCTTTTTTTGCCATATTATACCTCCGGTAAAAACACGCTGTGAAGCCGGATTAACAATCCGGCTTCACACAATAACATTATTCTTCTATATAGTCGCGGAAGTCGCCCATGATTGCGTGAGGAACGGGAAGGTCGATCATTGTCTTTAGACCGGCCTTGGCGTTGATGACATGAGGAATCATGTTTACGCACATGGCGATTGTGCCAAGACCACCGTCAACCTCAGGGGTGTTGGCGACATGAATGGAAGGAGTTCCCTCGATAACAACATAGTCGCCGGTATGCGTGCCTTCCATCTCAGGCTCTATCTGCTGAGGATGTACAAGGTCGATTCTCATTTTGCCGTCAACATATGCCTGAGCGGTCATATTGACGCCGGCAACATTCCCGGCAGCAGCGAATCCGTAGGGAGCTTGACGGTCGATTGTCGTGACAATGGGAGCCATCTGCTTTTCAAACTTCTCGATCTTCCAGCCGAGAGCTTCCGCTATCATGCCCGCAGACTCCTCGAATCCGACATGGCCCGCAAGGGAACCGTCCTCAACACCCTTGTTGAACTCATCGACCGTGATGCCGATGCCCTGCTCCTTCATAACGGCGGGGCCGAAGGGGGAGAGGGAGTTAACGCGCTTGCACATCACGCTCTCAACATCTATCATGCAGCCGGAGAGGCAGATGGCAAGAAGATCCATCATAAGCCCCGGATTGATGCCGGTTCCGAGAACCGTGACGCCGTTTTCCTTGGCGATACGATCGAGTTCTGCTGCAAGCTCAGGGTGCTGCGCCTTGGGGTAGCTCATCTCCTCAGCGGTCGTAACGACATTGATACCCTGCTCAAGAACGAATTTGATCTTGGGGAAGACTGCGGGAACAAATGAATCGGTGGCAACTATCGCAACATCAGCAGCACCCTTGTAAATGACCTTGTTGATGTCATTGGAGATGAATACATCCTTGCGATCGCCCTTTTCGATACCAAGACGCTCGAATATGCTCATTCCGTTGAGCTTATCCCACATGTCGCATACGCCTGTGATCTCAACGCCCTTCTTTCCAAGGAGCATCTTAGCGATACCGGAACCCATTGCGCCAAATCCCCAAATTGCTACTCTAACATTCTCCATAAAAACCTCCGTGTTTTTAGTTTACAAAAATTGGGATCATTCCCTTAAATATGGATTATATCATATAAAGGAGGTATTCGTAACCCCTTTTTATGCTGTTTTTTATATATTTTATTTAAATATAATTACTTCAAGCATTATGGAGCCTTAAAACCCCAGCGTTCAAGCCGAAAATAATAATTACGGTGATGTGAAAATAAAGTTGATTTTTGGTGCATAGATTGGATTAAACGCAGTATTTGGAGGTGTTGACATGTTTGAGGCGGTTATAGGCTTTTTAAGGGAGCTTTTTGTTTTTACAGGGTATGTAAACAACAGAAGCTCTCTGCCTGAGCAGCTTACGGCAGAAGAGGAGAACAGGCTTTTACAAAGGCTGGCAGATGGCGACGAAGGCGCAAAGGATGAGCTTGTGGAGCGTAATCTGCGGCTTGTAGCACACATTGCCAAAAAGTACAAAGCACCCGGACGCGATACCGATGATCTTATATCGACTGGATCTATAGGACTTATAAAGGCTGTTTCAACCTACAGCCCCGAAAAGGGCAAATCGCTTGCCTCATATGCGGGAAGGTGTATCGAAAATGAAATACTGATGTCCATACGCGCTGAGCGGAAAAAGCGCGGCGAGATAAGTCTTGAGGAACCCATAGGCGTAGACCGTGACGGCAACGAGATAACCGTAGGCGACATAATAGGAACCGATGAGGACGCCGTATTCGGAGATGCGATAGGACGTATAAGTGCGCGAAAGCTTCGCTCTCTTGTCGAAGATACGCTCAAGGGTCGTGAGCTGAGTGTAATTATACTGAGGTTCGGACTCGACGGCGGTGAACCTCTGCCTCAGAGAGAGGTTGGTAAAATGCTCGGAATATCAAGATCGTATGTTTCGCGCATTGAAAAAAGAGCTATATCGCTACTGAAGTCAGCCATTGAAAAGAATGGGGGAATCGAAGCGTTTTAATATAAGTTGAAGCGTTGTAAAAAAGTGTTGCAAAATGTCCTAATGTGTACTATACTATGATTCGGAGTCTAAAGAGCTTCAAAATAATGAGAGGTATGGTCTTTTGATATGGATTTCCGAGTCGGACTTTATAATACACATATTTTTGCAAAAGCAAACGGAAAAAAGCGAAGCGTTTCAAAGCTTTTCCTTTTGCTTCTGCTTGTGTTCACTCTGTCAGTATTCGCATTCGCGCTTTACGGATGCGCCAATGACGCCGACTTGGATGGCAAACAGGCAGCGGTTGATATAGATGATTGCATAATTCCACAGGAAACGGCTCATGCGACCGAGATTCCGTCGGAAGCACCCGAACCCACACAGGCTCCTTCGGAATCTGCGACTGAGGCTCCTACACCTGCGCCCACAGCGGTTTTGACTATTGCTCCCACAGCGGCTCCGACGGAGCAGGTCAACCCCGCTCAGCCAAAGAAGATGATCTATCTGACATTCGATGACGGCCCATCCAAATACACGGATGAAGTGTTGGATATACTTAACGAATACAATATCAAGGCTACATTCTTTACCGTAGGCATATCGATAAGGCAGCATCCAAAGCAGGCGGCAAGAATTGCCGCAGATGGACATGCCCTTGCCTGTCATACGGAATCCCATGATTTTTCCAAGCTCTATAACGGAGTTGAGGGGTTCGTTGATCAGATAAACAAATGGAGACAGACTGTTATTTCCAATGTCGGATATGATGCAGGTGCTTATGTCATGCGTTTCCCCGGTGGCACATCCAACAGCACCATTGGACGAGCCGGAAGGGGTGCGTATGTCAATGCCGCAAATAATCTCGGTTATAAGGTTTTCGATTGGAATATAGGCTTAAATGACAGATGGCTCGCGGGCAATAAAAAGAATCTGCCCAAAAGTGAGTATTTTTGGGAATCATACATTGATACCTTGAGCATGTACAAAAACACCGAGCCGAAGATTTTCCTTATACATGATACTGAGCAGGAAAGTGTAAAGCTTCTCAGACGGGTTATTGACGATCTTATATCGAAAGGCTATGAGTTCGGATGCCTAACCGATGTGGAAAGCAACTATCTTATGTAACAATGCAGCCGATAAAACATGTAAAAACAGGATTGTGAGTGCGCAAGCCTGTTTTTTCTTTCGGTATAACATAAAATGGGCTTTTCGCGTATTGCAAATCAGCAAAACCGGATGTATAATATAAAATGGTTTTTGCCGTTCGCTAAATTCTTTAAGGAGGAAGTATAATGAAAAAAAGAATTACGGCTATAATAGCGTTGTTTGCATTTATTATGACGCTGATACCTGTTTCGAGTGCCTATGCTGCCGAAACAAAGGGACTTTGCAACGGAACAGTTGAATTGGATACCGACCCTGAGGGCGGATATGAGGGTGAGTATGTGCTGATATATAATCCTTCCACATATTACTATCGCTCTTATTCAACAGGAAATATGGATGGCTTGATTGAAACGGGTATTGAGCCGTATTCAAATGTTCATCCTCAAAAGGGAGTTGAATCGGATAAGCCCTATAAGATGGATGTGGATGCTATCGTTGATTCAATGAGCAGCGTTGACGTGAAGGCTGCTGTTGATATGCGTGACGGAGCTTCATATGAAGTGGGGGATGTACGTACTTTCGTAATTTCCAATTACAGCCCAGGCGCATATTCGGTAAAGTTCAAATGTGTTGCCAAGGGCGAGCATTGTTATGTATGGACGCCTTCATCCGAGGATCCGTATTATAATGACAATTTCTATCCGCTTGACGAGATAGACGAGGCTTTCCCTCAGATGGTATGCGACGAGTTTGAAGCCAAGTTCCCGCTCATGAAAAGCTCCTTCGGAGATCATATGAACGGTGCAAACGGCGACGGTCGTATCAACCTCATGTACTATAACATCGACGACGGGTTTGAGCCTGGCGTGAACGAGGGCTATGTCGCCGGATACTTCTCCAAGAATGACTTTACAACCAACGGTCTTCCCATGATACATGTTGACACCTATCCGGGCGTCCACTATGTGAGTCTGAGTGGAGTTGAAAGCAATGATGTTACCGATACATACAGCACGTTCTGCCATGAGTACCAGCATCTTATCAATTACTCCATTACTGGAGGAATGGACACATGGCTCAACGAGGCGATGAGCGCGGCGGCTGAGGAGATATGCTATCCCGGCTCAAGCCTTGTCTCAAGAATACAGAGCTGGGAACGTTATTACTACAGAAATAACAACGACTGGCTGACGCCTCCTCAGGAGTTTGAATACTTTGCTCCATATGAGCTTCACAACGGATACTCGATGTATACATGGAGCAACAGCCTTTCATATGTGCTTCCTCTGTATTCGCAGGTATGCTTATTCAGCCAGTATTTGTATTCAAGGTTCGGAAACGGCATTTTCAAGACCATAAGCCAAAACTACAATGGCGCGGGAAGTAGTCCGACGGCGATAGCCACCGCCACCGGCATGGATACTTCGGAGCTTGTTAAAAACTTCCGCATAGCGGTTACGGCGAACGATCCCGTTTCATTTGACGGGCTGTACGGATTCAGTCTTCAGGAAGGCTATGATCCGGCAGAATACCATGATGTTGAAAACATCTATGATCTTCTCGGCCCCGTGGTGTTCACCGGAAGCTCCTGCGATATAAAGGGAGGCGGCTCCATAACGGTAAAGCCCGTAGGCGGCGTGTATAATCCTCCTGCGGATGCTTCATCAAGCCTTGTGTATGTCGGAATCACGAGGAAAATGCCCCATGTAGCCGTTCAGCTTGACGGTATTGCGCTGAAGCCCGCGGATGTATTGGCGTATATCGGTCGTCCTGTTAAAATAGAGGTTGTTGCGACTCCCATCAACGCAAATGATTTTGATACGGTTTGGGTAAGCTCTGACGATTCCATAGCAACAGTTGAAAGCCATGAGCGTTATGCAACTATAAGCGGTATATCCGAGGGACAGGCAATTATCACCTGCACGGCTACCGACAGGACGACGGGTTTATCATACTCCGCACAGTCTACTGTCAATGTTAAGCGCTATCCCACAAGGGACGAGGCGCTCAATGTCGAAAACGGAACGCTTGAGTTCAGCGACGGCGATACTCAATATCCGTGGATCGTAAATACCAACTATCAAAATCGCCTTTGCGCAAACTCAACCAATCAGAATAACGGCGGAGGATACTATGCGACAAAGTCTTCCATCGAAACAACTATAAGCATGGAGGTGGGGGAGACCCTTAGCTTTGATTGGGCGGTAAGCAGCGAGAGCTACGACAAGTTCAAGTTCTATGTAAACAATCAGCTAATTGCAACCATTTACGGTTCACAGAACTTCGAGACTTATACATACGAAGCCTCAGCTGCCGGAAGCTTCAACTTCAAGTGGTCATATGAAAAGGACAGCACGCTCAACAACGGAACCGATACCGCATACCTTGATGATGTTGTTTACAGCGGCGATCCCGGACTTGATGTTCCCACAACGCATACGGTCAGATTTATTGACGGCGTTGATTCACATGTAATAGCTGAGGTTACTGTTGAGCATGGCGCGGACGCACAGGCTCCCGATGCTCCTCAGCATGATTTGTACGTCTTTAGAGAGTGGGAAGGCGATTACACAAATGTCGTTGAAGATATTGATATTATCGCGTTGTACGCATTGCTTGGCGACGCGAATTCCGATGGCGTTGTGGATATGCTGGATGCGCTCGCTGTTCTGAGGTATTCAATGTCGAATGATAATACCGGAATAGATATGCTTGCGGCCGATATCACATTGGATGGCGACGTTAATACACTTGATGCGCTTCTGATAATCAGATACGCAATGGGTATTCTCGGCTGATTTCAATAATAAATTACATTAAAATAAATGTGGCGCAGCGTCAAGCTGTGTCACATTTGTTTTTATAATTATAGCTGACAGCTTTAAAAAAGCGGGTTAATTTCGTCGGGGTCGAATTGAGCCTTGAGTGCCTCAAGCCATGGCTGCTCATAGCTTGTTTTAGCGGTTTTGCTTACGGGAAGCAGACCTAATCCCGACAGCGAAGATTGAACACCATCGGTTTCCAAATAATCAATGAAATCCAAAGCATACGGCAGTTTTTTCTCATCAATGCTTCGGTAAAGACCTATATACTGGACAAGCTCCCGTTCTCCCTTTATGGGCTTTGCGTCAAAATACGGGCATTTTCCGATAAGCTGAGCCCTATACAGATCACCTGCTCCGCGAATATCGGTTATGCAGGATTGACATTTGCCCTTTCTGAAATCATCGACGGTTCCTGCATTGGCTAAAGTCCCATCGAATTCCGTATCAGAGTTTTGAGCATAAATAAGCAGATAGCCTGAGGCGCAGTAGGGGAGTGCATATACTTCGTTTTTCGCATCCTTGCTTCTATTCGCAGGCTCCTCCGGGAGGCTGAACGGCAAAAGCTCGGATGAGCTGAGTGCATCTCCGCAAAAGCTGATTACATCCGGATAATTCCCGCGTGATAACTGAGCTTGCGCATCCTCCATGGAGTAGGAGTTTACCGAAAAGTGGATGTTGTTGTATTTGTCGGAAACCTTCATGGCTTTATCGGTGAGCCATGCGCCCATGCTGCCGACATAGGGCTTAAAATCCACTATATGCCATATGTTTATTATGCTCACAGAGGGTTCTTTTTTTGGCGTCATCCATTGCCTGTATGTATCCGCATTCAGTTTCTTTTCAAAAAAGCCCGGAGCGTAAAACAAAAAAGCACCCGCAAGCAAAAGTATCACAACGGACGCCGTGAACCGCCTTGACAGATGCTTTCCGTTATTGCTTTTTTCTGATCCCATTTTGTCCATATGGGATAATATGCTTTATGAGTCCTTGTTATTCGTTGGCAGGGGAGGGGAGGCATTATCAGCAGTATCATCATGGAGCTTTACAATCTCCGCCGCAAGCCGTCGTCTGTCCTCACTCATGGCGGCATAATGCTTTCTTGTGGTATTGACATCCTTATGCCCAAGTACATCGGCTACCAGATATATGTCGCCCGTTTCACGGTACAGCATCGTGCCGTATGTGCTGCGAAGCTTATGAGGAGATATTTTCTTTAACGGCGCGGCAATCTCGGCATATTTTTTTACAAGCAGTTCAAGCGAACGGACGCTCATGCGTTTTCTTTGCATTGAAAGAAATAATGCTTTCTCATGTCCGTCAAGTGCAGCAATACATTCTCGATAAACCATGTACTCAAGGAGGGCTCGCCTTACGTCGGCTCCAAAGACAATCTGTTCGTCATTTCCGCCCTTTCTCGTTATGCGTATCTCATTTGACATGAAGTTAATATCATCTATATCAATTCCCACAAGCTCGCTTATGCGCATTCCCGTTCCCAAAAAAAGGGTTATTATGGCTGTATCCCTAATGGCGTTAGACTGATGATACTGCTTTTGTTTCTTTGTCAGCCCATCGCCGCTTTCGACGGTTGACAGGAGTTTTGCCATTTCATCCGGCTCAAGCCGTACGATGGGCTTCTCGTGGAGCTTCGGCGTATCGACAAGTGCGGGAGCGTTATTTTTTATGAAGCCTTTTTTATAAAGATACTTGAAAAGCGCGCGGACAGCCGCAAGCTTTCGTGCTTTCGCGCGTTCGCCGTTGATTATGAATTCGGAACTATCATCGTTTTTTTGGTACATGGAAACATACTCAAGAAAGCATTCAATGGTTATCGGATCAACCTTTTCAAGTACGGCTATATCAATATCGCGTATGGTTTGAGCATCATTGCATAAACCTGCGCCAAGCAGATATGTAAAAAAAGTCCTCAGATCTACAGCGTATCCGTATCGAGTCATAATGCCCGTGATGTTCTCGATGCCTCTGAAAAAGTCCGTGCAGAAGCGAGGAAATGTCTGTATCAGCTCTCGGAGCTTTAAAGTAAACTTTTTGTTTTTTTCTATTGAATAATCACTCATAGGGGGTAACTGACTCCTTTCGGAGATATTATAACACAACATTGCGTTAAAGACAAGTTTAACGCAATGTTGAAACACATTTATTTGTTTTCCGATTCCTTAAGCTTTTTTATCTCAGCTCTTGCCAGCTCGTCACATCGGTTATTGAATTCGTTATCCGAATGACCTTTGACTTTGTTCCAATTAACATTGTGCTTTTTAGTCAAGGCAAGCAGACGCTCCCACAGGTCACGATTCTCAACGGGCTTTTTATCTGACTTGAGCCAATCTTTTTTGACCCAATTATCTATCCAATGCTTGCTGAACGTATCGCATAGATATGCGCTGTCCGTATAGATGTCAACGTCGCACGGTTCCTTGAGCGATTCAAGGCCTTTGATTGCCGCTGTAATCTCCATCCGATTATTTGTGGTTTCGGATTCGCCCCCTGAAATCTCTTTTTTTACGGCTTTATACATAAGTATTGCCGCCCAGCCTCCAACGCCGGGATTCACCGAGCATGCGCCATCCGTATAAATAACTACATGCTTCATGCTTCCATTGAATAATCGGCTGTGAAAACAGGTAAACCATCGCTTATCTGCCAATCACCGTAAATACCGCAATGCGCCGCTCCAACTTCAATATGAAGCATGGCAATACCGCAATCTATTTTTCCATAGCCGAAATTCTTTGAGATATTGGCTATCTGAATGGAATTGGAATTTAATATATCAAATTCCCAAGGCTGCGCGTTCAATGCGGACGGCGCGATCTGACCGCAGCTTATAGCTGATTGCTGCCATTCGGGAAGCTTTTTAAAGGCATTTTCATTCAATCCCGTCAAAGAGAATATATCCTTTCGGTTCTTCTTTTTTGCGGGAGCATTGTCATAATGCCCTATGGCGATAACACAGCAGAGCTTTTCCTGCTCATCCGATTTGATAGACGAGTATACAGCGGACTTGCTGTAAGATTTACCTGTCCAGCAGGTTCCAAGCCCCATGGCGGTGCATTCGAGAACGAATGCCTCCCCCACCATTCCAATCATATATTCATCATCCTTGCTCTTGCTTAAAACAGCGGCGAACGTATCGGTACCGGAAATAGTTCTTCCGATTATCGGGCTGAATGCGCCGTCGGTCTTTCCCACGACAATGCGCACATCATCCGTGGTCATGTATTTTGCGATTTCCCTGAGCTTACGCAGCTCGTCGCGGGTTGCCGAACCTGTATATTTACGGACGGAAACTCTTTTTTTAATAACCGAGTACCATCTCTCCATCGTGTTTTCCATCTTTTTATCCCCTCTTTTTCATCTTTGTGATAGTATTTCTTTAAGAAAATGCCCTGTATAGCTGCCTTCACAGGAAGCAACCTCCTCAGGAGTACCGCACGCAATAACGGTTCCGCCGGCGTCGCCGCCTTCAGGGCCCATATCTATGATGTAGTCAGCCGTTTTGATAACATCAAGATTATGCTCGATTACAAGAACGGAATTGCCTCCGGCGCATAGCCTTTGGAGAATGCGCAATAGATGTTCCACGTCAGCAACATGAAGTCCTGTTGTGGGTTCATCAAGCACATACAACGTCTTGCCCGTGTTTCGCCTTGATAATTCGGTGGCAAGCTTTACGCGCTGAGCTTCACCGCCTGAAAGTGTCGTTGACGGCTGCCCAAGCTTGATGTATCCAAGACCGACGTCGCACAGCGTTTCAAGCTTTTTCGCAATCCTTGGCAGAGGTTTGAAAAACTCAAGTGCCTCCTCTGCCGTCATGCTGAGAACATCCGCAATGGTCTTGCCCTTATATCGAACCTCCAGCGTTTCACGATTGTAACGCTTGCCCTTGCAAACCTCACAAGGCACATAGACGTCCGAAAGGAAGTGCATCTCTATCTTTATTATTCCGTCGCCTGAGCAGGATTCACAGCGTCCTCCCTTTACGTTAAAGCTGAACCTGCCGGCATTGAAGCCCTTGAGCTTTGCGTCAGGGGTTTGAGCGAAGACATCCCGAATGAGGTCGAAAACCCCCGTATAAGTTGCCGGATTGCTTCGAGGAGTTCGACCTATGGGCGACTGGTCTATGTCGATTATTTTATCAAGGTACTTGACGCCTGTTATTCCGTCGCATTCTCCGGCACGAATTCTTGCGTGGTTCAATTCACGCAGGAGTGTTTTTTTGACTATCTCATTTATAAGGCTTGATTTCCCCGAACCGGAAACTCCTGTTACACAGGTAAAGACGCCAAGCGGAATTTTTACGTCAATATTCTTCAAATTGTTGACTCTCGCGCCATGCACGCAAAGCCAACGGTCGGTAAGCTCACGTCGATTTTGGGGAATCATAATGGCTCTTTCACCTGTCAGGAACTGAGCCGTAACCGATTTTGGAACCTTCATTATTTCCTCAAGCGTGCCGCTTGCGACGACCTCTCCCCCGTGCTCGCCTGCACCGACGCCAATATCGACGATATAGTCGGCAGAGCGTATGGTTTCCTCGTCATGCTCAACAACTATTAATGTGTTTCCGAGGTCGCGCAGTCTGCAAAGCGCGTCGAGCAGCCGTCGATTATCGCGCTGATGCAAGCCGATGCTTGGTTCGTCAAGTATATACAACACGCCGACAAGCCCTGAACCAATCTGTGTTGCAAGACGTATGCGCTGTGCCTCTCCGCCGGAAAGTGAGGATGAAGCTCTTGACAACGTCAGATAGTCCAAGCCGACGTTTATCAGGAAACCAAGCCTTGAATTCAGCTCCTTGACTATCTGAGCCGCAATGATGCTTTCGGATTCTCCAAGCGCAAGCGAGTTTATGAAATCCTTTGCGCGCTTTATGGACATATCGGAGAGGTCAGCTATTGATTTATCTCCAACCGTTACAGCAAGTGTTTCAGGCTTTAATCGCTTCCCGTTACAAGCTGAACATGGAGTTGTGCGCATATATGCCTCGATCTCCTGCTTTGACCATTCGGATTGGGTTTCACGGTAGCGACGCTCAAGATTGTTTATAACACCTTCAAACGGAGCGTCGAAGGTGCCATTGCCATATTCCTTCTGATACTCAACGTGGAGCTTCTTCTCCCCCGTCCCGTATAGTATAGCGTGCTGTCCTTCCTTTGGAATGTCCTTAAAGGGGGTATCACCGGTAAAACCATAGGTTTTCTCGATAGCCGTAAAATACATGTGGGCGATCGTGTTTTTTGAATCACTCTGCCAGCCTGTGACGCTGACAGCCCCCTGATTCAGCGATAGATTCCTGTTCGGAACTACAAGTTCCTCATCAACCGTCAACGTAAAGCCAAGTCCGGCGCATTTGGGACACGCTCCAAACGGGCTGTTGAATGAGAACATACGCGGAGTAAGCTCCTCTATGCTTATGCCGCAGTCCGGACAGGCATAGTTCTGAGAGAACAGGAACTCCTCCCCATCCACTATTTCGACCTTTGCAAGACCGCCTGCAAAGCGGAATGCCGTTTCAAGCGAGTCGCTCAGCCTTGACTCAATGCCTTGTTTTATCACAAGTCTGTCAACGACGGCGTCGATTGTATGCTTCTTTTTCTTATCAAGCTCAGGAACATCATTTACGTCGTAAATCGTGCCATCGACCTTGACTCTTACATAGCCCTCCTTGCGAATGCTTTCAAAAACGCTCTTATGCTCGCCTTTCCTGCTGCGTACTATGGGGGCGATAATCAGCAGCTTTGTTTTATCGGGCAGCTCCATTATCCTGTCAACAACCTGATCTATGCTCTGCTTCTCAATCGGTCTGCCGCATTGCGGACAATGGGGATGTCCAATTCGCGCATAAAGCAGACGCAGGTAATCGTTTATCTCCGTTACAGTTCCGACGGTCGATCTCGGATTGTTAGACGTACTTTTCTGGTCTATTGATATGGCAGGAGAAAGACCTTCAATATGGTCAACATCGGGCTTATCCATCTGCCCCAAGAACTGACGGGCATATGCGGAAAGAGATTCCACATAGCGTCTTTGTCCCTCGGCATATATTGTATCAAACGCAAGACTTGATTTGCCCGAACCTGAAACACCTGTAAATACAATGAACTTGTCACGCGGCAGTTCCAAAGAAATATTTTTGAGATTGTTCTCTCTTGCGCCTGTTATTGTAATCCTGTCATTCATTTCCTTGTCCTCTGTCTTGCCTTTCTTCTGCTTCCGACAGTACCCGGATTTGGCTTTGATGAACCATCGGGTTCAACTCCTTTAAGCCGATAAAGCTCATCGCGCAGCTTTGCCGCCTCCTCAAATTCAAGCTCCATAGCTGCCTGACGCATCTGTTCTGTTAAAAGCTTTATACGTTCTTCCTTCTCAGCCTCCGACATACTATCGCTGTTAGACTTTGCTTTTGAGCTGATTTCTATAACGTCATGGACAGCTTTTTTTATGCTTTGAGGAGTTATGTTATGCTCCTCGTTATATTTCATCTGTATCTGCCTGCGTCGATTGGTTTCGTCAATGGCACGCTGCATGGAATCCGTGATAGTATCCGCGTACATTATCACCCTTCCGTCAACATTTCTTGCCGCCCGTCCTATCGTTTGCACAAGCGACGTCGTTGATCTCAAAAAACCTTCCTTGTCGGCGTCGAGTATGGCTACAAGTCCTACCTCAGGAAGGTCAAGTCCCTCTCTGAGTAGGTTTATACCGACAAGCACATCAAACTCTCCAAGACGCAGATCGCGTATTATCTCCATACGCTCTATGGTTTCGATGTCCGAGTGCATATAACGCACGCGCACACCCATTCCGTCAAGATACTCGGTCAGCATCTCAGCCATTCTTTTGGTAAGGGTAGTGACCAAAACACGGTAGCCCTTCTGTGCAGTCAAGCGTATCTCGCCCAGGAGATCGTCAACCTGCCCCGTTACAGGGCGTATCTCTATGGCGGGATCAATAAGTCCCGTCGGTCTTATTATCTGTTCGGCGATTTGAGCTGCTCTTGAAAGCTCGTAATCGGCAGGCGTAGCACTTACGCATATGAGCTGTCCGACGCGTTCCTCAAATTCCTCAAATGTTAAAGGCCGGTTGTCGTATGCACTTGGTATGCGGAAGCCGTATTCGACAAGCTCCGTCTTTCTCGAAAAGTCGCCCCTGTACATTGCCCTTAACTGAGGAAGGGTGACATGGGATTCATCCACGATAGTGAGAAACCCCTTTGGAAAATAGTCCAAAAGTGTGAAAGGAGGTTGTCCGGGTTTCCTTCCGTCAAAGTATCTTGAGTAGTTTTCTATTCCCTGGCAATAGCCTATCTCACGCATCATTTCCATATCGAATGTTGTTCGCTGCTCGATACGCTGCGCTTCGATAAGCTTATTCTGAGATTTAAATTCCTCAACACGCTTGAGCATATCCGCTTTTATCTGCTCAAGAGCGCTTTCCATCTTATCCTTATCAGCGGCATAGTGTGTTGCGGGGAATACTATAACATGCGAAAGATTTCGTATGGGCTGCCCCGTTACGACCGTTATCTCGGAGATATTCTCTATCTCGTCGCCGAACATTTCAACGCGTATTGCCTTTTCGTTCTCGTTCATTGGGAAAATCTCAATGACGTCGCCCTTGACGCGGAATGTTCCCCTTGAGAAATCAAGCTCATTACGCTGGTATTGTATCTCAACAAGCCGACGCAGTATATCGTCGCGCTCAATGACCATGCCCTCTCTCAGCGATATGCTCATTCTCAGATACTCTTCAGGATCGCCGAGAGCGTAAATACAGGATACGGAAGCGACGATAATAACGTCCTTCCTTTCATTTAGGGAACATGTAGCACTATGGCGCAAGCGGTCGATCTCCTCGTTTATTGAGGACTCCTTTTCGATATATGTATCCGAGGAGGCAATATAAGCCTCAGGCTGATAATAGTCATAATAGCTGACAAAATACTCAACCGCGCTGTTGGGAAAAAACTCCCTCAATTCCGAGCAAAGCTGTGCCGCGAGTGTTTTATTGTGTGCAATAACAAGGGTCGGAAGCTGTGCCTTTTCAATGACTTTTGCCATTGTGAAGGTCTTTCCCGATCCTGTTACACCCAGAAGCACTTGCAGACGGTCGCCGTTCTTTATCCCCTCCGCGAGCTTCTCTATTGCCTGTGGCTGATCCCCCGTTGGCTCAAATGGTGAAACAGCCTTAAAAACATTCATTCAGCATTTCTCCCCATAAAAACTCATTCTTTATTATACCACCTTTCCACTATGTTGAAAAGTGCATTTTTGGGTTTTTCATGTTTCATTTAAATGTCATGGTTTCCAATTATCCACGATTGAAACGCATCGGCTTTCGATGGTATTATATGCGAGGAAAAACATTCGTCTGTGAGGTGATAAAATGACAGATGTGCTGTTTGTATTATACTCTGCGGCAATACCGCTTGTTCCCCTGTGGGGCATCAACTATTATAGAAAGCATAAGAACACGACAAAGAAGATATGCTGCTGGATACTGTTCCTTATGCAGATATTGATTTCATTCGGAAGCATCATATCATATCTCGGTATAGTATGATGATAATGGATACTATGCAGGTTCACAGACTATCTTGAGCATGTAATCGTTCTTCGAGTATGAAAGCTCAACAAGATAAATACCGTAAACGAAGCTCGTTTTCTTAGCTTCTCCGGAAACAAGCGTGTTGAGTGATCTTCTTAGCATTTTAATCGTTTCGGAGCTTTCAGCCGGCTCATATAAAAACGAGAGATACTCCTGAAGCTCTGTAGCTATTGAGCCGATATTGCTCAGTATATCCGAAACGGGGTCATACTGTGTCGGAGTGGGTGCGGCTATTCGGTCAACGTAGAACAGAGCTTCCGTGGGAGTTGGTGAGGGCTCATCAAAAGCGGCTGTACCCGCGCCCATACTCCTGATTATCTGCATACAGACTATGCCGGACTTGGTGTATGAAGTGATAATCGTGTCGGCATTATCCGCTCTGCTCTTTAAGCAAAGGGTCGAAAACCCACCCGCCTCGGTATAAGTACCGTCAAGCTTCAAGGACATGTTTCTTATGAGCGGGAAGCATGGATCTTCTGTTGGTGCAGGCGTGTTTAATAAGTCCAAGTCAACATCCTTGCTGTCATGCTTTCTGCCGACTGTTGCTCCGATTATTATGAATACAGCAATGGCTGTCACAGAGATAAACGGTATGACCGTCCTCTCTATACGCATCCGCTTCTCTATTTTTTCCTTCTCACCGGTATTTCTTGGCATATGGACACCTCCTGAACAATTGAGCGTGCGCCGGATGGCACACGCCCAATTCTCTTATACTCAGACCATTACTACGTTTACTATGTTCTTTACCGCAATGAATTTCTTTAAGGTTTTTCCTTCGATCCATGGAGCAAGCTCAGGATTGCTCATAACAAGCTTTTGAAGCTCATCGGCTGCTATATTGGCAGGCACGGTCATCCTGACTCTGAGCTTGCCGTTGACCTGAATGCCCAGCTCCTGCTCGTTTTTGATAAATGCCGCTTCATCCCATTCAGGCCACTTTGCTTCATAAATCGGACTGAATCCAAGCAGCTCATTCATCTCCTCGGATATATGCGGTGCGAACGGATCGAGGAGTATCAGCAATGTGCGCAGTTCATCCATCGTGATGCTTCCGTTGGAGTAGATGTCATTTACAAAGCTCATCATAGCCGCTATAGCCGTATTGAACTTCATGCGCTCTATATCCTCGGTTACCTTTTTAATGCAGGTATGCAGCGAACAGCGCATTTCAGGACGTTCGCCTTTGCCGTTTACCATGTCCAGCATACGCCATACGCGCTCAAGGAATCGACGGCATCCCATAACGCCGCTTGTACTCCAAGGTATGGTCTGCTCAAAAGCCCCGATGAACATTTCATAAAGCCTTACGGTGTCTGCGCCGAGCGATTTGCACAGATCGTCGGGATTTATGACATTGCCGAAGCTCTTGCTCATCTTTCTGCCATCCTCGGCAAGTATCATGCCGTGACTTGTGCGCTTGAGATAGGGTTCGGGACAATCCACAACGCCTATGTCATAGAGGAATTTATGCCAGAACCTTGAATACAGCAGATGCAGCGTGGTATGCTCCATACCTCCGTTATACCAATCGACGGGCATCCAGTAATCGAGGGCCTTCTTATCGGCAAGGCATTTGTCATTGTGAGGATCACAGTACCTCAGGAAGTACCAGCTTGAGCCTGCCCAGTTAGGCATGGTATCTATCTCACGCTCTGCGGGCGCACCGCACTTGGGGCATGTGGTATGTATCCATTCGGTTGCCTTGGCAAGTGCCGATGAGCCATCATCTGCCGGTTTGTAGTTTTCCACATCTGGAAGCTGGAGAGGAAGCTGATCCTCAGGCACGGGAACCCAGCCGCAATGCTCGCAGTAGACGAGAGGAATTGGCTCGCCCCAGTAACGCTGACGTGAGAACAGCCAGTCGCGCAGCTTATAGTTTGTCTTCTTATGACCTATGCCCTTTTCCTCAAGATAGTCGATTATGGCTTTCTTCGCGTCCTCAACCTGCATACCGTTAAGGAAATCCGAGTTGACAAGCACACCGCTTTCGCAATCGGTAAAGGCTTCCTTATCGACATCACCGCCGGCAACAACCTCTATAATGGGCAAGTCGAATTTCTTTGCAAACTCCCAGTCCCTTGTATCATGTCCGGGAACAGCCATTATAGCGCCTGTGCCGTATCCCATCAGAACATAATCCGAAATCCATACGGGAATGGGCTTGTTCGTACACGGATTTATGGCGCATACGCCCTTGAGCGGAACACCGGTCTTATCCTTGGCAAGCTCGCTTCTCTCAAAATCGCTCTTATGGGACGCCTGTTCACGGTATTCCAGCACCTCGTCCATATTTTGAATTCTGTCTTTCAGAGCGTCAACAAGCGGATGCTCAGGCGCGATTACCATATACGTTGCGCCAAACATGGTGTCGGGTCTTGTCGTATAGATTTTCAAGCCATCATCGTAGCCGTCGATTTTAAACGTCACTTCCGCGCCTGTGCTTCGTCCGATCCAGTTTCTCTGGGTGGTTTTAATGCGTTCGGCAAAATCTATCTTATCAAGATCGTCGATGAGCCTGTCGGCATACTCCGTTATTTTGAGCATCCACTGGCTGCGCACCAAGCGGACGACGGGCGCACCGCAGCGTTCGCATGTTCCATCGACAACCTCCTCGTTTGCAAGACCAACCTTGCAGGAGGTACAGAAATTTATAGGAAGCTCAGCTTTATATGCCAAACCCTTTTCAAACAGCTTTATGAATATCCATTGCGTCCACTTGTAGTATTCGGGATCGGAGGTGAATATTTCCCTTGACCAGTCAAAGCTCATGCCGAGCATTTGGAGCTGGTTATGGAAAACGGAGATATTTCTTTCCGTAACGCTCTTGGGATGTTCGCCCGTTTTTATAGCATAGTTCTCCGTGGGAAGTCCGAAGCTGTCATAACCTATCGGGAACAATACATTATATCCCTCAAGTCTTTTCTTTCTCGAAACGACGTCCAACGCCGTGTAAGGTCTCGGATGACCTACATGCAGACCCGCTCCGCTTGGGAAGGGGAACTCAATAAGTGCATAGAACTTCGGAAGACTGAAATCATTCTTTGCCTCGAAGCAATGCGCTTTGTTCCATCTGTCCTGCCATTTCTTTTCAATGGCGATATGATCGTATCTTTCAACTGCCATACTGTTCTCCTTAAAAATAAAACTTCGTCCCCCACAAGGAGACGAAGTATAGTTTACTCCGCGGTACCACTCCGGTTAGTGCAAAACGCACTCACTTGATTCCGGTTAACGCCCGGTCTACGCCAACCCTACTGCTGTTTCAGGTTGAAGGCTCCACGGCGAGATTCGATAATGCCAATACCGGCTCACACCAAACGCCGGCTCTCTTAAAAGGGCTCTTTACCTACTGCTCCGCTTCTCAGCCATATATTATAGTATTATTATACATGCCGATTTATAATCTGTCAAGTATAAATTGCGAAATCAGGCTGTTGCTTTCAGTAAATGCGTCAGAGCCGATCAGTCCTTAACGAATCCGTCCTCGGCAAAATAGCGGTACAGCGTGCATACCAAGCCTCCGTTCGAGAGCTTTCTGCGTCTGTCGGCTTTTCTGCCGTATATCTTTTCAAACTCATTATGAGAGGTAATTATGTTCTTATCCCAATGAGTGTACCTGTCAAAGCGATCGCGCATTACACGGTACAGCTTTTCAGCCTCTCGTATTTCCAAAAGCCTTCTCCCGTATGGAGGATTGCAGACTATTATGCCGCCGGTGCCGGATGCTTCAAACCTTTCTATGGGTCTTACCATCCATCTTATGTTCACGCCCGCCTCTTTAGCATGTTTTTTGCATATCTCGATTGCTTTCCCGTCTATGTCGCATCCGAGTATGTCAGGGTCGGTCGATATAATGCTGTCCCTCGCCTGCTCACGCGCCATGTCAAAGCATCCATTATCAATAAATCCCCAACTCTCGGCGGCAAAACCGCGCTTTAAGCCCACAGCCATGTTTTTTGCTATCATAGCCGCTTCGATAGGCATTGTACCCGAACCGCACATGGGATCAATCAACGGCACATCACCGCTGTATCTGGAAAGCTGAACCATAGCCGCACCGAGTGTCTCGGCTATGGGAGCGTCAACATTCCATGTTTTGTAGCCGCGCCTTGTAAGTCCTGCGCCGCAGCAGTCAAGAGCGGCGGTTACCTCATCCTTGAAAAGTCCTATTTCGACTATGATTTCATCGCCGGTTTCGGGAAGATTATGGGTATGATAAGCCTCGAACAGCGAATCGACAATGGCCTTTTTTGCAATTCTCTGGCAGTCGGACACCGAAAAAAGCTTGCTCTTTGCGGACTTTCCCTTGACGTGAATGAAGCTGTTTCTGCCTATGTAATCCTGCCACTTTACGTTTTTTATTCCCGTGTAAAGCTGCTCGAATGTTTCGGCATGAAATTCATCGACAATCATCAGCACGCGCTCCGCCGAACGAAGCCATATGCATGCCCTCGCCATGGCAAAAAAATCTCCGAAAAAGATTATATTTGCATCGCGTACAGACTCAATCTCTATATCAAGCTTTTTCAGCTCGTTGACCACAACGGACTCAAGACCCAACTTACATGTCGCAATAAACCTCATCATTTGTCATCTCCCCCGTTATCGGTGTCGAGACCCTTATCTTCCGCTTCTCCGACAAAGGCTTTTATTATTCTGTCAATGGCGTTTGAAAGTCGCTTCTCGGTAACTCCGTACCGCTCAAGAAGATCGTCCCTCACGATTACATTGCAGCGTTCACAGGCAAGAAACTCGATCGCGGCGGAAAGTGCCTCGGATTGCTCCTTTGAAAGCGGCTTAAAGCTGCCGAGTGAACACATTATGAATCTTTCTGCAAGGCTTGAAGCCACACTCATAACCTCTTCATTCAAGAGATCGTTGGCTTGCTTATGTATGCGAATGAAAATATCACGGTATGATTTGGGAACATGAAGCTCCGACAGATCGACAATATTGACTTTGCCCTCAAGCAGACGTCCTCCCGTTATCGCAAAAAACGGCTCATGCGCTCCCATGCGCTTCAATGTCCCAAGACCTTCGTTTATTACCGAGTCACGAATATCAATATCGGACAGCACTTCCCTGACTATATGCTCAGCCTTAGAATCGTTTACAAGTTGTAAAACAGCAAACATGGCATGAGTTATGTTAAACTCATTTAAGCTGAAAGCCCACCTGACAATTGCGCTGAAATCATCATCGTTCTCCCATTTTTCGGCTATCCGCTCCGCACCGCCAATACGGTTAATGTCAAGAAGCTTTTTTACATCATCCATTATTACGTCAAACGGAAGCTGATACTGAACTATTGACGGAATCAGAAAAGTCTCCCGCCCCGGTTTTACAGCGGCTTCAATACAGTATGAGCGATAAAACCTTGCTATTCTGTCATTCCTGTCAATTCGCAGAAGGAAACCGTATATATCGGCAGCCTTTGAAAACTGCTTCAGTCCCATGTAGCAGACAGCAAGCCTGTGGTTTGAGAGGGTATCGTAAGGCAGGAGCTTTCTGAGCTTCAGAGCGGCTTTCAAAGCGCCTTCAAGACAGCCGACCTCTACCAAAGCGCCGTTGACCCTAAGCAAATCTTCTGGTACCATCGAGCTGCAATCCTCAAGCTTTTTACTGAGCCTTGACATTTCAAGCTCATTGTTAAGTGCTTTTGCGCACATCAGCTTCATTCCAAGAGCCGACCAGTTGTTTTCATCCATCCTTATAAGTTCCGAAATATACTCATCGCACTCCCTGATCTTATTCTGGCAGAGACAGGATAGAGCAAGCCTGTAGAGAATATCTGTATTCTGAGGGTACTCGGCTGACAGGCTTTTGAGAATACTTTCCGAACGTGTGAAATCATCGTTTTCAAAAGCCTTTGTCGCTTCCAAAATACGGGATTCATATTCGACATTTGCCGCGTCCTTCAAAACAGGCTGCTCCAACTCCAATGACTCTATATAATCAAGCGCGTCGAGTATAGCGTCGGTTCTTTCCGAAACCTCATCGGTGAGTTCAAAAAAGCGTTCGAAGCATCCGCGTGCGCCGTCATACTCTCCCATTCCGAGCATGTTAAATCCAACAATGCAATATGCGTCCTTGCAAAACTCCTCGTCCTCATGCATGTAAGGTATAAGCAGCTTATTGGAATCGTTGAATCTTGACATGTCGGTGAGTATCTCCGCCGCCGCAAGCCTCGTATCATAGTCATGCGGAGAACGCTCCAAGGCTTCCATATACATTGATATGGCACTGACAAGATCATTTTGGGCGCGTTTGGCGTCACCGCGCTTTGCATAGAAGGCTGAATCCCTCTCAAAGTGCAGTATTTTGCCCGCTCCGCTTTTTTCCTTGTCAAAGCCCTCAGTCATTTACATCCTCTTTCGTTTCAGCTTCATTCAGAAGCTCGGTAAGTTCCTCACGGGTAAAATTGTATTTTCTGTCACAGAAGCGGCATACGAGTTCTGCCTTGCCATCCTTTTCGATTATGTCCGAAAGCTCGGCGCGTCCCATTGATATTAAAGCAGCTTCGATCTTCTCTCTTGAACAATCACATGAAAACATGGGTTGTGTTGTTTCCGTAATCTCAATATCAATATCGCCGAGTATGTCGAGCAGAACGGCTTCGAGCTTGCCGCCCTCTTCGATCAGACGTGTAAGCTTTGAGATTTCGGATGTTCTGCTTTCAAGAGCGGTAATATGCTCATCGGGACAGAACGGGAGCGGCTGAAGCATTATTCCCGACGCGGCGCGTACTTCGCCTGTCGCGGGATCAACTCTGACGCCGAGATAAACAAGGGACGGCTGCTGTTCGCTTACAACAAAATAGTTGGCAAAATCATTTGCTATCTCACCGTCGGTTATGGCGCATCTGCCGACATACGGCTCCTTGAGCGAAAGATCCCTTATTATTCGCAGTTCTCCATCCGTTCCGACAACACCCGAAACATCAAGCTTGCCGTTTGCTTTAAGGGGAAGCTCAACCGAGGGATTATCGACATATCCCTTGACACGCCCTCCCTCATGTCCGACTGCCACGATTTTTCCTCCGGCTCCGTTTCCGTCAAAAATGACAGTCAAATTATCGGTTGAATTCTTGAGCTGAACGCTCATCATGGCGGTCTGCATCAGAAGCCGTCCGAGCGCGGCGGTACACACATGGGACAGACCATGCGCCTGCCTTGCGGTTTCAACAAGCGTACGACCGGATATTGCAGTCAGATTTACCGCTCCATTAAACAGAAGTCCCCTTATCACAACATCTTCAGAGGACATATTCTCGTTGGTTTCATTAATATTCTCAGAGCTTATCATCATTTTTTCCTCGCTAAAAACTGTATTCTTTCATCAGTTGAGCCCACAGGCTCCGTTGTAAAGCATTTGAACGCCTCATACTCAAAGCCTGTTTCGTTCAGCCATGAGCCGATTTCGCGCATGGAGTGCGCCCTTTGTATGTGGGTTTCATCAAACCGCTCATATAAATCGCCGCGGCGTGTGAAAAAGGATAATTCCATACTTATAAGCTTTGATTCGGTATCGTATGTATTCTGCCACATATATGCGATATCCTTTCCGTTATCCGCAAAGCAGCTGCCGCCCAATACGCTTTCAAGCTTATACCTTGACGATATGTCAAAGAGCAAGAGTCCTCCGGGCTTCAATACTTCATAAGCGGAAGTAAAGAAATGCTTGACGTCTTCGCGGCTTGTAAGATAATTCACCCCGTCACAGCATGATATGACAGCATCTGCCTTTTTGTGAAACGAAAGCTTTCGCATGTCCATCTTCACAAACCTAAGCCCTGACGACGCAAGACCCGCAAGCCGCTGCTTCTCCGAAGCGACTATGAGCATATCGTCGGAGATATCGGTTGCGGTTACATTAAAGCCCTTTTCGGAAAGCCTCAGGCTTATCTCACCGGTTCCGCAAGCACACTCAAGAATTACGATTCCATCGCGTAAAAAGCTTGAAACATAATTTGCCCAAGCATCGTAGTCAACACTACCCATCAAAGTGTCATATAAAATTGCAAATTTACCATACTGCATAAGCGAATTATAATACATTGAGCCGTGCTTTACAACCCTGATTCAAAGCATATTGACCCCGAACATGACTAATACGACAATATTAGTTAAATGTCGGCGTTGAAAAAAGCGGCAAAGCCGCTTTTGCAAGCAAATCACATACGGTAAATCTTATACTGTCCATGCCTTCTCGGATTGCGCTTTCTGCGTTTTCCGGTTACGAGAAGGTGTATTACGACAGCGAGCGAAATAACAAGGACTGCTATCAATATCCAGAAAAGCAAGCCGTCCCCGCCGCTCCTGTGCAGATACATACCGTTGGACATAAGCTGATAACCCGAACCGTTTGGAGTAAAAGTCCAAATAGCTTCATCGGGAATGACTCCGGTAAGGTTGCCGTCGTCGTCAATCGAAACGTCGCGGGCTTCAAGACTGCGACCTTTTTTGACAGCCATTAACGCTTTCTTGCATGATACGATAACGTATCTTTCGCCGGGCTGAACAGCAGAATCGGGTACATACACCGTGTTTCCGCTTTCATCCGTTGAGACCCTGTAGATTATAACGCTGAAATCGGTGGCAGGAACCCTTGCCGAGCGGAAAACATCATTGTCACAATACAAGTAGTGCTGCGTCAGACCATCCTGCATGGTAAACAGAGTGTTTTCATAATACATCCAAACCGTATATTCGGGATTGCCGCCGTTTTTGCTGATGTTCAGGTTGCAGACGTCGCGTCTGCCGCTCTTTTCATCGTCAACGATATTTGAGGAATCGCTCTTGTTTTCAGACCCCGACGCGGCGTTCATTCCGCTTTCGGCAATCAAATCACCCTCGAACAAAAGCTTTTCCTCCGTACCCGGAGATTGACGGTAAAAGAGCTGTACGGTTCCGAGTTTATCGCCGGCTGTAACAGGGGCGGCGACGGCTTCAGCATCCAGAATAGGCTCATGCCATACGAAGTCCTGCGCCGTGGGCTCACCTATTTCGGATTTAAGCCCTTTCAGTTCAAGATCGGTTATATCAACAGCAGCCGTTACCAAGCCGTTGTTGGGATCGTTTTCGGGATAGCCGGTAGTCTGGATATTGAATGCGTTTGTTACATTGAATTTTTCGGCAAGCTCAGCGCCTTTATAACAAACAAACTGATCAAATCCATATTCAAACAGTTTAACCGAGTTCCTGAAACGGTAGTAAGGGCTTGTAACATACTGATTCGGATCACCCATTAATACCACTACCAATGTGACCCCGTTCTTGCGAGCGGCTTCTACAACACAGTAGCCGGCAATATTTGTCTCCCCCGTCTTTCCGCCGATACAATACTCATATATATTGTCCTCGGTATCAACGCCGGGCTTGGTGTACAGAAGCTTGTTTGACGTCTGTATTGTTTTAATAAACTTGCCGTTTGCTTCGACAACTGAGTATTCAACCGTCTTTGCTATTTCGCAAAATGTCTCGTTTTTTAAAGCATAATCCATCAGCAGAGCCATATCATATGCTGTTGTGTAATGCTCTTCGGAATGAAGTCCATGCGGGTTTGTATAATGCGTCCCGGTCATGCCTATTTCCTGAGCCTTTTTATTCATCAGTTCAACGAAGTTTTCTATGGAGCCTGCTGTTGCTACAGCCAGACATGCTCCGCAATCGTTGCCTGAACAGAGCATCAGTCCATAAAGCATATCCTTTATAGTTACAACATAGCCGTATTTGAGTCCAAGCAAGGAGCTTTGGGGCCCAAATCCGTTCTGAGCTTCCCAACCGCAGGTGTACTGTGAATTGACATCGCCGCAGTTCTCAAGAGCTACAATACATGTCATTATCTTTGTTGTGCTCGCGGGATAAGCCTTGGCATACGCTTCCTTCTCATAGAGAACAGAGCCTGAATCCGACTCATACAGTATCATATGAGGGGTAGTTATCGCAGCGATCTCGTCGATTGCAGCGTGATTTGTTTCGGTTGCTTCAATCGTTTCGGTAGTTTCGGCTGTTTCAACCGGTTCGGTTGCCTGCACCGATAATGGGACGACAGACATAATCGCTATAATCAAACTTATAAATATATAAAAAATTCTTTTCATTAGAAATTCCTCCAAAGAAATATCTGTTATTTTAACACTTTTTTTGTCCGCTGTACAGCCTTTTTTCAATATATAAAATACGGGCGAAAAATATAGCGGAGTATAAATAAATGTGAAGTAAAAAATATTTATTTTATTGAAGAAATCTGCTATAATAAATGTCAATAATGTTATATACGGAGGTATTATTATGAGGTACAATATCAAAACATCGGGCATGGGATGCGCTCATTGCATTGCAAAGGTCAGAAAGACGGTTGAAAAGCTCGGAGCGAAAACAGAATCCATCGAGTTGAATGACATTATTGTGGATTTTGAAGGTGATAAATCCATGCTGAGCGAAGCCATCGAGAATGTCGGATTCCATGTCATATCCATAGAGGAAGCTTAAATGAACCCACAGCGAGTGATAGTTGGCCTTTCCGGCGGCGTGGACTCATCCGTTGCGGCTCTGCTTTTAAAGGAGCAGGGTTTTGATGTCGTGGGTGTTTTCATGAAAAACTGGGAGGAGAAGGATGAAAACGGTGTTTGCACCGCGACGCAGGATCGTGACGATGCGATGCGCGTTGCCGATAAAATAGGCATCCCATGCTACACCATTAATTTTACAAAGGAATATCTTGACCGGGTTTTTTCCTACTTTCTTGACGAATACAAAAAACTCAGAACGCCTAATCCCGATATACTTTGTAACACGGAAATAAAGTTCAAGGCTTTCCTTGAGTTTGCCATGGGCATGGAAGCGTCATACCTTGCCACGGGGCATTACGCAAGACTTGACAGATACAAGGAGGATAACGGCAGACTGCGTCTTTTGCGTGCCGCCGACGGAAACAAGGATCAAACCTATTTTCTTGCGGGTCTTAAAGACAATCAGTTGGATAGGGTGCTGTTTCCCGTCGGAGGTCTTGTCAAGGGCGAAGTGCGTGAAATAGCGAAAAAGGCAGGCTTGATAACAGCCGACAAGAAGGATTCAACAGGCGTATGCTTCATAGGCGAACGAAACTTCAAGGAGTTCTTGATGAATTTTCTTCCCGCTCAGCCCGGAGATATAGTCGATTTGACAGGAAGAATTATCGGCAGGCATGACGGGCTGATGTACTATACAATGGGACAGCGGCGCGGACTTGGGATAGGCGGCAAGAACTTCGGCTCCGGCGAAAGCTGGTTTGTTGTCGGAAAGGATATGGAGCGGAATCTTCTGATCGTTCAGCAAGGCGAGCATGAGGAACTGTTCTCAACCTCCCTCTATTGCTCAAATGTCAGTTTTGTGACCGTTCCTCCGGCAAATGACAGCTTCCGATGCACCGCAAAATTCCGCTACCGTCAGCCCGACCAAGGCGTTACCGTACATCTTATGAATAATGGCTGCCGTATCGACTTCGATAAGCCCCAAAGAGCAATAACCAAGGGACAATGGGCTGTCCTTTATAATGGAGATGAGTGCCTTGGCGGAGGAGCAATAGATGATGTGACCCCGCTCAAGAGGCTCCCGGACATCTTTAACGTATAACATTTTATACAATATTTTTTTAAAAAACATGCAACCTTTTCCGTGAATCATTCGTTTTATGAATGCAACAACCCAAAATGTTTACAACAGGAGGTTAAATAAGATGAAAAGAATTATGTCAACCATGCTCGCTCTGCTGGCGGCCGTGTCAATGACGGCATGTATAGGCGTCAATAAGCCTGAGAACAATCCCGAAAACACAGCAGATCCCACGTCGGGCGCAGTATCCACGGAAGCGGCAAGCAGCGATTCGCCTGCAGGTTCGGAGGAAGCGACGGAGCAGCCATCGGCTTCAACGGGTATTGCGGACTATTGCTTATCCCTTAGCAACAACGAGCCTGTCATGGTCGATATCGACTTTGACGGTGTTGAGGACAGAGTGCTGTTTAAGCAGGAGCCCGTTTCCGAATGGGATTATGATTATACTTTGATTGTAAATCTCAGCGGGGATGAAGCAAACGAGATCAAGTACGATGTTAAAAATGTATATGACGGCTTTGCCTGGATAGTTGATTGCGACACCGACGACAGCAGACTTGACATTCTTATAAGCTCTGTTGAGGGAAGCGATGACTGGGAGTCGGCAGCTTGCAAGCTGAATGACGAGCGTACGGATTTTAATACTGTGACGGATTGGGTAAGCATCTATATAAGCACGGATGAACCCTTCAGCACCGAGAACGGTTTCTGCGCGACACGCCAGTCCGATGTGCTTGGGACGAGAAATCTCCGTACGAATATGACCGTGACAAACGAAGGCTTCATGGAGCTTACGCCTTATTATTATGATAATTCCAGCGACATCTATTCTCCCCTCACACTATTAAGGGATATGACGGTGTTCATCGTCGGTGACAATGGCGTTACCGATGAGGAATTCATCATTAAAGAGGGCGAAACGATAACACCCATATGTACTGATCTAAATTCGTATCTTGATCTCAGCCTTGCCGACGGCAGAACGGGAAGAATTGCGATCGAGTGCCATAATACCGACGATGATTGGGGCATCTATCTTGACGGTGTTAAGCAGGATGATTATGCCGAGATTCATTACGCTGACTGATCATCACAGCAAAAAAGCCGAATAAGAATATAATACAAGCGTGAAGCCGGAAATGAGCTTCACGCTTGTTTGATGTTTGGATTTGATATTAGCTGCCGAATATCCTGTATGCGCAGTAGAATGTGTTATGCCAGTAAGTTGTGTTATACGATCTGTACACGACTTTACCGTTTCTGGAGGAGGCATCCACCATCATTCCTCCGCCAACAGCTATTGCGACATGACCTTCATAAGTACCCATCTTATAGACGATGACATCTCCCGCTTTGATATTGCTCATTGAGGTTATACGGGGATACCTTGTAGTTGTACGCCACATATAAGACGTCATGTAACTTTGCTGAACGCCTGCTTTATTCAAGCACCAGTAGACGAAACCGGAACAGTCAAAGGCGTTGGGGCCTTTTGCTCCAAGCACATACGGGCAACCGAGTTTACTCTTGGCAATATTGATAAAGTTCTGTATCTTTGCCTGATTCGATCCGTTAGAGTTAGTCGGCTTGGGCGTAACGGGCTTAGGCGTTACAGGCTTGGGCGTCACCGGCTTGACTGTGGGCTTGGGCGTAGGCTTGCCGGGGCTGTTGGTCTTTGTAGGCTTCTGAGTTACCTTGGGCGTGGGCTTCGGCGTCTTTGTGGGCCTCGGCGTCTTTGTGGGCTCAGGAGTGCTGCTTACGGGACGAACCGACTTGACAGCGTTCGCTGAGAACAACTTGTCATGTGTGTCACGACCTACCATGCCGTCAACAATCAGACGGTTGTTCTTCTGGAATGCTCTTACGGCATCCTCCGTTACGGAGCCGAAATACCTCGTTACCTCGGAAGCCGTGAGATAGTTTAGCTTGCGGAGCTGCAACTGTATCTGATAGACGTCGTCGCCGCTCATTGTAAGCTCAAGCTTATTATACTTGGCTTCGCTGCTTGTAAGAAGCTTCTTTGTGGAAGGGCCCATGTAGCCGTCAACAATAATGTCGTTACGGCTCTGGAAACGCTTGACCGCGTTTACCGTATCCTTGCCGTAAACCCCATCCGGCTCCGTTGACAGGTATCCCAGTTTGTAAAGTCGTTCCTGAAGATCGAGAACCTCGTCGCCCTTCGAGCCTATATACAGCGCGTTCGGAATCGCGTTTTCGTAATACAGCGTTTCTCGTGTTTGAGTGCCGATCATTCCGTCCGGCTCAAGGGAGTTCTTTTGCTGGAAGAGCTTTACCGCCTCCTCCATCTCATCATTAAACACATTGGTGGTTTCCTTGAGATAATCAAGCTCATAAAGCCTCTTGCTTATTTCGTTGATATCCGTTCCCTCGTCGCCCTTACACGCCATGTATTTTCTGGCCTCAGAAGACATCAGAAGGGAGTAATCCGGCTCAAGAATCTCTCCCGTTACCTCAAGATGATTGCGCCGCTGGAACAGCTTGACCGCATCTGTGGTAATCGGGCCATAATAGTTTGTCGGCTCATCGTAGTCCATGTAGTTCAGTTCCATAAGCCTGAGCTGTACCGAATATACGATATCGTTCTCCACGCCCCTCGCAAGGCGGAGCGGTTCCGGTGACGGCGTGGGATCGGGAGTAGCTGTAGGTGCAGGCGTATCCGTCGGCTTTGCTGTCGGAACAGCGGTCGGTATGACTACGGTATTGGTAGAATTAGGTTTAATCTTAATCTTTGGAACAAAAATGCAAAGAAGCACTGCTGTTGCAAGTAGGGCCAAACTTATAAGAAAAGTAGGGATGGGATGATTCCTGCAAAACTTGGCAGCGGTCGCTATTCTGCACGAAACTCCATCGAAAAGGTCGCCTAAAAAGGCTTTGGCCCGTTCAGTGAACTTCACTTAATCCACCTCCTATCAAAAAATGGATGTTCTATTATAACACATAAACACGCAAAAGTGAATTAATATATAATGGCATTTCAAATAAACCGAAATGTGCATTAATTCGACAATAAAAGCAAAACCGCATAAACGCCGAGCTGTTGGAAGGATTAAATACCGCAGACAAATATCAGGCGTTCCTCCACGGCGTAAAGGGTTGGTTTATCGGAATGGATATGGTCTGATTATGCAGGATAGCCGTACAGTCTTCTCTCGTTACGATTATATGCTCAGCAAGCTCAATATCCCTCTTTTTAAACGCTTCAAGAAGTATGTTTGTTGTAGTAATATCGGATGCCGACGGCTTTGAATTTCCTGAAGGATGATTGTGAGTGATAATAACTCTGGATACATTGTATCGGTATAGATTCGCAATAATGTAATCCAACGGAGCGACCGCGGTATCATCCGTTCCCTGCGTGAGCTTTACCACATCAACGACATAATTATCTGCATCGAGCATTATCTCGAATACGGCTTCGTCCGAAATATTCTTAAATATGGAGCGGCAAAAATCAATAGCCTTGATAACACTTGAGAGCTGATGCCTCTTTGAACGCAGTGAGGTTGAAGGCCTGGTTTTCATGTCCTTTATCAGCTTGAGCAGAATTATCGTATGGTCTGTCAGCTTGCCTTTTTCACGCAGCTTGCTGACAGGCGCATCAAGAATGTTTTCGAGCGAGTCGAATGCTTTAATTAGATCTCTCGCTAAAACATACACATCCCTGCGAGGTATTGCGTAGGTAAGGATGAGTTCAAGGACGTCAAAATCGTCAAGTGAAGCTATACCGCGATTGGTATAACGCTCTTTGATACGCTGTCGATGACCTATATGAAGTTCCTGTTCCCTCTTCTCTTTATCCATATCATACCCTCCGAAACACATTTATTCTACCACATAATTCAGGGAATGTGAATCATTTTTTTTAAAAGTGCCGAATAGTTTTAACTGGAAACAACAGGTGGAGGTAATTATTATGAGACTTAAATTGTTGATTTTTCTTGCTGTCGCATGTGCTTTTGTGTTTGCTTCATGCAACGGCGAATCGGACGAGGTATCTCCGGATATAGCTGGCACCGAACAATGCGGAGCATCCGAGGAGCCCATTGACGAGTCCCCGGACGCGCAGGCAACATTCAGGCGGACGACGCTCTATTATCTTTCGGATGAAGGATTTGTCGTTCCTGTGACCAAGCTCATACCGTGGGAGGATGGCATTGCCCACGCTTGTCTGACGTACATGGTTTCAACTCCGACGAACCTCTCAGCGGCACGCGAAATTGGATTAACAACAGTAATACCCGACGGTGTCGATATAAAGCTCTCTATAAAGGATGGCAATGCGCTTGTGGACATATGCAACATGTCGCCATTGAAATCGAAAGAGTCGGAATACGCAATGATACAATCCATAGTCAATACGCTTACGGAGTTCCCGACCGTATCTACGGTGACTATAACAAGGGACGGCGCGGGCGGGAAGCTTGAAAACGGTACAGAGCTTCCGGTAAGGCAGGAAAAATACCCTCTGAACCCCGATAATGAGGATATTGAAACATCCGCCGGCAACAGGCTCATAACGCTCTATTTCCCGAATCTCAGCGGCGCATTGACAGTCCCCGTGACGCACAGCATCAGTATGGAGCCTAATGTTTACTCGGTCGTTTCGGCACTTGTAAGCGGGCCGAAATCTTCCAAACTGCTTAACTGCTTCCCCAAGGATACTCTTCTCCTCGGCGCGACCATAGAGAACGGGGTTATGACGATTAATCTATCCGAAGATTTTAAGTCCGTTGCTCAAACCGAAGGCATGTTCAGACTCGCGTATCGCACGGTTTGGCTGACGCTTTCTAAACAATATGACTTTGACAGTCTCAGATTCCAGGTGAACGGCACGGACTTTTGCCCTGAGGAGCCTGAAAGCACGGTAATAAACCCCTTTGGGAAATGATGGTATGAATCTGCCTTCGCTATGAAGGCAAAAGCAACTCACGGACAGCAGGATTTGCCCGTGAGTTGTTTTTTTGTATGAGTCTTTTTTCTTTTATCGCGTATACTTCTCAACCAGAGCAGCCGCCCATTCGGACGCCGGGGCTTCTATTACCGTAAAAACGGGAAGCGTACCATCATCCGGAAACAGCAGTATGGATGGCGCAGGGCGCGTCTTATCAGGTAAAACGCGCGCATAAAGCAACAGGTATGGGGTATATCCCTCGGCGGTGACGATGAATGTAATCCTTCCGTCATTGGATGGCAGGAGTAAGTCGTACTCGCTGTCGGGTAATACCGGAAGCGTCATAAGCTCCGTCATCCCGTAGACATCCGTTTGGTACGATGTGTTCGTTTCGGGCACGATTACCTTTGCTCCCGCTATCGGCAAGTTGCTCATACCGTCCAGAACCCTCAGCCGCATGGAGCCAAAGACCTCGCTTTCATTTTTACAGGGCTCCTTTTTTTCGGCACAGCCGGTAAACACAAGCGCAGTTCCAAACAAAAGTACAAAAAAAGCTTTTCTTTTCATAAACATATTAAAGTATATGCTTTGAACCCATACAAAAATCAGTTTATTTGTGATATAATACATTGATTTTGATTCGGAGGTAAAACAAATGCGCGTTGGTTTTGACTATACAAATATGATATCCGACGTCGTCGGTGAGAATGGCATCAGCCCAAAAGAGCTTGCTGATGAGTATAGCAGGGCAAGGAAGGCCGTTAAGACGCTCAGAGATAAGAGGGATATTATCCGTTGGCGTGATCTTCCATACAATCAGGATGAAATCGTCAAAGACATAAAGCTCACAGCCGAAAGGGTGCGCCGCTCCTGCAAAAGCTTTGTCGTTCTCGGCATAGGCGGCAGCGCGCTTGGCCCCATTGCCGTTCAGCAGGCATTGAACCATCTTCGCTACAATGAGCTTTCCGACGAAAAACGCAACGGCCCCAAGCTCTATATCGAAGACAATATTGATCCGGAGCGTATGGCTTCGCTGATGGATGTTATAGACCCCGAAACAACCGTTTTCAATGTTATAACAAAATCAGGCTCGACATCGGAAACAATGGCCCAACTGCTCACGGTAATGCGTATGCTTATCGACCTCTATGGCGAGGAGCATCTTAAAGACAGGCTTATTGCGACAACCGACCGTGAGAAGGGGAACCTTATCGGCATTGCGAAGAAATATGGGCTTACGACATTCTATGTTCCCGAAGGAGTCGGCGGCAGATTTTCCGAGCTTTGCCCCGTCGGTCTGCTTCCCGCCGCAGTATGCGGTATAGATATTGAGGCGATGCTTGCAGGCGCGGCAATGATGGACGAGATATGCGACAACGATGACGTTGAGAAGAATCCCGCGCTTATGTATGCCGTTCTTGAAGTTGTTGCGATGCGCCATGGCGCGAATATAAGCGTACTCATGCCATATGCCGATTCATTGAAATACTTTGCCGATTGGTATGCACAGCTTTGGGCGGAATCGCTCGGTAAAAAGAATTCATTCGGAAGATTCGGACAAACTCCCGTAAAGTCGCTCGGAGTTACAGATCAGCACTCACAGGTGCAGCTCTACACCGACGGCCCCTTTGACAAAACAATCACATTCCTTTGTGTGGAAAAGTACAGAGCGGAATTCAAGATTCCCCATGCAGTTGACGAGAATCCGAATGTTGCGTTCCTTTCCGGACATACATTCAACGAGCTTATTTCAGCCGAGTGCAAGGCTACGCAGTATGCCGTAAAAGTGAGCGGACATATGAACAAATCCATAATACTGCCAGAAGTGAATGCCAATACTGTAGGACAGTTGATAATGATGCTTGAGCTTGCGACTGCCTATGCGGGCGAGCTTCTTGAAATAAACGCCTATGATCAGCCGGGTGTTGAGGAGGGTAAGAATATGACATATGCCCTTCTCGGAAAAAGAGGATTTGAAAACAGGCTTGATGCTATGAAGGACAATACTCCGAGGCGTATAATTTGAGGGGAGCCGCAATACAAGATGTTTAAATATGACCGAAAGGAACCGCAATCAAATTGAGCCTTTACGATAAAAAAGACTTCCGAAGCATAGATTGGCTTACAATAGTAATCGTGTTTGCCCTTGTCGGATTTGGGCTTATTGCGATATGCTCTGTTCGCGCGACGCCGTTTGACGGTACCGAAAAGGGTTTGTCGGATATTATGGCAAAGCTGAACCTCGAATACGTCCAGAGGCAGATGATAAATTTCCTTGTCGGAATAGCCGGCATGTTGGTTTTCATGGTATTTGATTATGAGGTGTTCAAACCGCTTGCCATATATATTTATATTGGCGTTGTGGGTCTGCTGGCAATGCTTTTCGGCTTCGGAAAGGTAGTAGGCGGCGCACAGGGTTGGTTTGCTATAGAAAGCCTTCAAAGGAACATTCAGCCTGCGGAGCTTTCAAAAATAGCAGTAATAATTCTTATCTCAAGAATAGCCTCAAAAGCCATGGATGATGATGGGAGACTGCTCAAACTCAAGGATATTGCGACCGTTTGCGCATACACTCTCCTGCCGTTCATGCTTGTTGCCCTCCAGCCCGATTTGGGAAGTGCATTCGTTCTGATAGTCATACTCGTTTTTATTTCCTTTGCGGCAAGGCTGAAAGCCGTTTACTTTATTATTGCCGCTGTTGCAGCAGGTACCATACTGCCCGTTGCCTACTTCTTTATATTGACACCAAGACAGCAGGACAGGATAATTGCTTTCCTGAATCCCGAATATGATCCGCTTGGCGCGGGATATCAGGTTGGACAATCAAAGCTTGTTCTCGGTTCGGGAAGACTTACCGGAAAAGGCTTTTTTAACCAAGCTACACTTGCTCAGCTTCGATACATACCGGAGCGGCATACCGATTTCATATACAGCGGAATTGTTGAGGCTGCCGGATTCATAGGCGGAGCATTGCTCATAGTTGCGTTCTTTGTACTTGCGCTT
Organism: uncultured Eubacteriales bacterium; assembly: GCA_902787375.1. Classification (GTDB taxonomy): domain Bacteria; phylum Bacillota; class Clostridia; order Christensenellales; family CAG-138; genus UBA3857. Next base: position 21,225 of record CADAGD010000001.1, on the reverse strand, counting down.
CGCTGGATTCATATTGCCTCAAAGGCGCGTGATAATTTTGGTATGCTCCTTACAATAGGCGTTACCGGTATGCTGATTGCACATGTATTTGAAAACATCGGTATGACGATGGGGCTTATGCCCATGACGGGAATCCCCCTCCCCTTTATCAGCTATGGTGGCTCAAATATTCTTACGAATATGATAGGCGTGGGCATAGTTCTGAATGTATATATGCGCCATCCGGTCAAGAAACGACGCAGGCGCGATAAAGCGCAGATTAAGGACGAGATGTTCCTCGACTAACGGCATTTCCCTGCATTTTCCAATAAAATGCGGGGATTTTTCATATGCGGCAGGCTGCGTATGTGTTCCGCTCAAAAAAATATATATTTAAAAAACATGAAAAACGGTTGAATGAAAATTCCTTTGTGGTATAATCGAAACAGTAAAATATGCCCATAAGGGCAAATATAATTGAAGGAGTATTCAATATGGCATACGATCGTATTTACAACTTCTCTGCAGGTCCCTCCATTCTCCCCGAAAAGGTTTTGGAAGGAATTCGTGACAACCTTCTTAATTATGAAGGCTCCGGCATGTGCGTAATGGAGATGAGCCACAGATCCAAGGTTTTCCAGCAGATCATTGACGAGGCTGAGCAGGATCTTCGTGATCTCATGAACATCCCCGATAATTATAAGGTAATGTTTATACAGGGCGGTGCGACACTTCAGTTCGCAATGCTTCCCATGAACCTCATGAAGAACGGTGTTGCCGACTATATCGTAACCGGTAACTGGTCAAAGAAGGCTTACACAGAAGCTAAAAAGTACGGCAAGATCAACCTCGTTGCGACAAGCGAGGATCGCAATTACAGCTACATTCCCGATTGCTCCGATCTGCCCATCAGCGAGGATGCCGATTATGTCTATATCTGCGAGAACGAGACAATTCATGGCACCACATACCAGAAGCTCCCCAATACAAAGGGCAAGATTCTTGTTTCCGACCAGAGCTCAATGTTCCTCTCCAAGCCCTGCAACGTATCCGATTACGGCGTAATCTACGGCGGCGTTCAGAAGAACATCGGCCCTGCCGGTATGGTAATCGTCATCATGCGTGAGGATCTCATCCGTGATTCCGCTGAGCTTCCCACATGGGTTCCCACATACATGAGCTATGCGACACACGCTAACAACGGTTCAATGTATAATACTCCCAACTGCTGGAGCATCTATGTCTGCGGTCAGGTCTTTAAGTATCTGAAGAGCATCGGCGGTCTTGAAGTCATGGATAAGATGAATCAGCATAAGGCTAAAATACTGTATGATTTCCTCGATCAGTCCAAGCTCTTCAAGGGAACAGTCGAGCCCGAATTCCGTTCTCTCATGAACGTTCCGTTCGTAACCCCCACCAAGGAGCAGGATGCCGATGTCGTCGCCGCCACAAAGGCAGCGGGTTTTGACAATCTGAAGGGCCATAAGAGCGTAGGCGGTCTGCGTGCCTCCATTTACAACGCCATGCCCGAAGAAGGCGTTGTCGCCCTTGTTGAGTTCCTCAAGAAATACGAAGCCGAGCATATGGCTTAATAACAAAACAGTAATCAAAGGAGATATATAAACATGCGTATTCTTGCATCCGATGGTATGGAGAAGGGTGCCGTTGCAAAGCTTCAGGCACAGGGTCACGAGGTTGTTGAGCAGTTCTACTCCCCTGAGGAGCTGGCTGAGCAGGTTAAGAATTTCGACGTTCTCGTCGTTCGTTCCGCTACCAAGGTTCGCGTTCCCGTTATCGACGCGGCTGCCGAGGCCGGCAGGCTCAAGCTCATCATCCGCGGCGGTGTTGGTATCGACAATATCGACCATAAGTATGCCGAGGAAAAGGGCATTGCCGTTCGCAATACTCCTCGCGCTTCCTCCGACGCCGTTGCCGAGCTCGCGCTCGCTCATATGCTCTCCTGCGCTCGCTTTGTAAGTGCCGCCGGTCATTCCATGCGTGAGAACAAGTGGGAGAAGAAAGCTTATGCTAAGGGCATCGAGCTTTCCGGTAAGACACTCGGTGTTATCGGTTACGGCCGCATCGGTCAGAGTCTCGGTCGCAAGGCACAGGCTCTCGGCATGAAGGTTCTTGCTTATGACATCTATCATGTTGAAGGCATCGAGAATGAGAACATGAAGTATGCCGAGATGGACGAGGTTCTCGCTAACTCCGATTTCATCTCCCTCCATACTCCCTCCCTCGACGGCAAGCCCCTCATCAACGAGGAGACGATCGCCAAGATGAAGGACGGCGTCAACATCATCAACACCAGCCGTGGTGCCAACATCGACGAGAATGCGCTGCTTGCCGCTCTTGAGTCCGGTAAGGTTCGCGCCGCCGGTCTGGATGTTTGGGCCGAGGAACCCTCCAAGAACGAGGCTCTTTACAACCATCCCATGGTAAGCTGCACTCCTCATATCGGTGCTTCCACAGTTGAGGCTCAGAAGCGTATCGGTGCAGAGATCGTTGACATCATCAACAAGTTCTTTGCGTAATATAAATGACTTAATTGAACCGGGCTGAACGGCCCGGTTCTTCATTATTTAAAAATACCTATCTGCAATACTTTGCTTTACTGTTGAATATTTGGAAAAATCCTAACCCAAAAAAGAACATTTTTTCATAAAACTATTGACAAGGGAAAATATCTGATATATATTAGATACAGTAAGGAGGTGTATTATTGTGCGCCTGTAATGTGTGGCAGGCAAAGGCGTAAGTATTTTTACGGCATCAATGAACAAATTTAAATCTTAAAGAAAAGGAGATATCATAATGAAAAAAACTTTTGCATTTATCACCGCTGTTATGCTTTTATTTGCAGCAATCCCTGTTTTGGCTTTTACCGGTCATACGACCGCGCCGGAGATGCCGAGCGTCAGCACAACAAACAATCAGTTTTTCCCGATTGAAGTAAACCGTAAGGACAGCTATTATGATGCCTTTGAGGAATTCGGTCAAACTACTTATACCTTCTATCCGGAGGATAATAATGCTCCCATTGCCGTTGGAGATACCGTAGTATTTGAGTGTTCATTTGAAGTCCCCGCAGCCATATCAGGTTTTACCGCTGAGGAGCTTGAATCAATCGAGGTATCTTTCGATTTTGTTGATCTTTCAAACCTTACTCTTATAACCGCAAGCGGTCTTGTCGGTAATTCAAATTGTGACTATGACGCCGGATACTGTTATCAGACTCCGGGATATGCTAACGGTCATGTAGAGGGTACCAAGCTGATCATTGACGCTCAGCTTAACACTACTGTAAGCGTTTATGTAGAGGGTGTTGCAACAAGCACAAATGTCAACTGCGCAAACTCTGTAATTATTGGTCAGTACAAACTTCCCACTCACTTCTCCGTCGGTAAGCTTGTTAAAGAGGATGATTACTATTATGCCTATTATAAGGATACTGTAAATGTTCAGATCAGGGGCATGAAATTCTTTGAAAACAACGGAAAGTTCGATCATTACTATGTATGCCTTAATGAGCATGACTATGTACGCAGCAAGGTTGGTTCGTCTTACAGGTATACCGAGGTTGGCAACTCATCCAATGTTATCACAAGCGGTACCAAGTTCGACGCTTTGCAGAACGCTTATAACACCTACATGAGCTTCTTTGGATTTACTGATAATTCGGTACAGGATGCTTTGACGGACAGCGTGTTCATCTATAATTACAGCCCCGTTAAATATGCTCAGGCATTTGCGTTCGGTGCTGTGGGTTCCGTTCCCGGTGATATCGACGGCGACGGCGCTCTCAAATTCGACGATGTAACATTGCTCTACTTCTATCTGCTCAATGACAATTCAGGCAGCTTCAGCCCCGAAAGTCTCGGATGCGCCGATCTGAATAATGATGGCGTTATAAGCATTGCCGATATTACTCTGATGTATAATCTTATGCTTGGTGATTGATTATAGCTGCTTGTGCCGTTAACAGTCAGCAGAAACTGATTTGAATTGAAAAGGACGCGGAGCCCATGCTTCGCGTCCTCTTTCTATCCGCTATATTGTTATTCGACGGTTACGCTCTTGGCAAGGTTCCTCGGCTTATCGACCGAGCAACCCTTCTGAACAGCCATGTAATATGCAAATAACTGCAAGGGTATTATTGCACAGAAAGGAGCAAGCAGCTCATTGGTTTCTTCAATTCGCCAAACCTTTGAGCAATGGGAGTCTATGCTGGGCAGGCTGCCGTTGGTGACCGCCAGCACATTTGCACCTCTTACACGCACCTCCTCAATATTGCTCTCCGTCTTGGAAGCCAAATGCCGCTGTGTAGCAAGAGCAATTACAAGCGTGCCATCCTCTATAAGTGCAATAGTGCCATGCTTGAGCTCTCCTGCCGCATATGCCTCCGAATGGATATAACTGACCTCTTTAAGCTTCAAGGCTGCTTCCATCGAGAGGGCACTGTCTATACCTCTGCCTATGAAGAATACATGCTTGGCGGAAAACTCGCGGCTTGCGAAATACTGTATCTCCTCGCGCGCATCTATAAGCTTTTCCATGCTGCTTGGAATGTATGCCAATTGGGACAGCAGCGAAGATATCCTCTCATCAGATACAGTACCGCGTAGCTGTCCGAGCCTTAATGCGGCAAGGAAAAGCACCGCTACCTGTGTAAGATAGGATTTCGTTGCCGCAACAGCTATCTCAGGTCCGGCATATGTAAACAGCACATCGTCAGCTTCGCGTGCAATCGTGCTTCCAATAACATTGCATACAGCAACCGTGGGTATACCTGCGCTCTTTGCCATCCTCATGGCGGCTATCGTATCGGCTGTCTCACCGGATTGCGATATCAGCAAAAGAACCTCCCCGTCTTCAAACGTGTAATCGGAATATCTGAATTCAGACGCTATTTCAATTTCTACAGGTATCTTTGCAAGCTCGGCAAAATACTTCTTTCCGAGAAGACCGGCGTGATATGCGGTTCCGCAACCCAGTATCCTGATACGTTTTACGTTGGGAATGTCTTCCGCAGTCCACGGGAAGCAATCGGCTTTAAGGCGCGGCTCCTTAAAGGAGACATATTGCTCGGCAGTTTTGCGAAAAGCCGTTGGCTCCTCACAAATCTCTTTCATCATATAGTGTTCATAGCTGCCCTTTTTAGCTGAGTCAAGATCCCAGTCTATGTGGGTGCAGCCCTTATCTATCGGATTGCCAAACTCATTATAGAAAGCTATACCGTCGGGAGAAAGCACAGCTATCTGCTTGTCGCCCATGAACGTGACGTCACGAGTATAGGCAAGCATCGCAGGTATATCCGACGCTATATGCGCTCCGCTTTTGCCGAATCCCACAACCATCGGGCTGTCCTTGCATACACAATAGATTCTGTGCGGATCATCCCTGAACATTATCGCAACCGCAAACGAACCTTCAAGCATACGAATGGCTTCGGTAATCGCTTTCAGCGGCTCACCACTATACAAATCACCCACAAGCTGAGCTATGACCTCTGTGTCGGTATCCGATACGAAGTGACAGCCCTTATTGATGAGCATATTTTTAAGTCGGACATAGTTTTCAATTATGCCATTGTGAACAAGAACAAGCTGCTTTTTATCATCCCCGTGAGGATGGGAGTTAATATATGAAGGCTCGCCATGTGTTGCCCATCTTGTATGACCAATACCGGAATTTCCGAAAACCGGCTCTGCTTCAAGTATGCTTTTAAGATTGGAGAGTTGCCCCTTCTCCTTCTTCATTACTATGTTTTCGCCATCCCATACAGCTATGCCGGCAGAGTCATACCCCCTGTAGGCAAGCGTTTCAAGACCTTCTATAAGTATCGACGTTGCGTTCTTTGAGCCAGTATATCCTACAATACCGCACATGAAAAATAATCTCCTTTATTAAAAACTCAATGCTTTATTAATTATCTTTAACCGAGACATTGTACTGATTATAAATTCTAACTGATACTATGCTGTATGTCAAGTAAAAAATGTCATTCAACGCCTGCTAAAATCATTCAATTCGGGTAAAAGCTGCATATATACTTATTGCGATTGTCATATGATTAAAGATATGATGAATGTAAATTATACTGTGGTTTAAAACAAAAAGATTTTGAAAAAAACAAGAAAATTTGTTTAAAAAGAATTCACTTTTTCTTAATAATATGCTATAATATAACCAAGGTATTTTCAGGGGTGTGTTATGAGGACATTTATCAAGTATTTTGTTTCTGTATTGTTCAGCGCGGGGATTATTTTCTTTGCCGTAAAGCATGTTGGCGTTATATATGCAGACAGCATGAATTCGTATGTTGAGAACATAAATGCGGATGTTCAGGCCAAGAGAGAAGCTTTGCTTTCAAAGGGCGTTTTCAGGGATGGTATAACCATAAACGGAATATCGGTTTCAGGCATGACGGTCAGCGAAGCAAGAAACGTACTTGCTCCTATCGAAGAAGGTCTGATCGGTGATATTGGCTTCAAAATCGAGTATGGTGATGATAAAGAGCTTATAATTGACCGTGATTACTTTACAATAACATATAACACAGATGACATTTTAGCAGAAGCAATAATGCTCGCAAGTGATGGCGAGCTTGAATCACTCAGGCAGCAAATCGACGATTTGGCAAAGAACGGTCAGAACTATGATATTGAGTGTAATATAACAGCGGACATAGATCGAATAACGGAAGAAGTACGCGAGGTGTCCGATGCTTTGAATGTGGAGCCTGTAAATGCCACATTTAAAGCCAATCCCAAGAGCGTTTATAACGGCGGCGACAGATTCTCCTATGTCGAAGGCAAGAATGGCTTCAGGGCAAAGACCGAAGAGGCCATTGAAGAACTGACCGCAAGGATAAAGAATAAGGATTATGGCACGATCGTTATAGAAGGTGAAGTTGTCGAGCCGGACGTCAAGGTTTCGGATCTGAAGGGCAAGCTTGTAAAGCGCTCTTATTATCAGAGCGGATATGGTTACAGCCCATATAATGCTCCCAACCGTGTTTTCAACATAAAAAAGGCATGTGGAATCGTAAACGGCTCCGTAATAAGACCCGGTTCTACATTCTCAATAAACACCTGCCTCGGCCCGCGAACAGAAGGACGCGGTTGGCTGCCTGCTCCCGGCTTCATAAACGGCGGAGCAAACAGCGTTGATTCTCCCGGCGGCGGTGTATGTCATGTTTCATCAACGCTGTATAATGCGGTAATTCGCGCGGATTTACAGATAGTCTATCGCATCAACCATTCATCGCATGTCGGCTATGTTCCATGGGGACTTGACGCTACGATAGATACCAATGGCCCTGACTTCAAATTCGCCAACAATACGGATACGAATGCCTATATATTCATGTGGGTGGATACCAATAAGCAATGCGTTTGCTGCGAAATTTGGGGAGAGCGTTTCCCGTCCAAGTTCGACAAAATCGACTTCTATGCCAAGCTTGTTGAAACGATAGAGCCCACCGATGTTGAGTACGTTGTTGACAGCACTTTATCCGCTCCCAACTGGTATGTGAAGAATACCGCAAAGACCGGATATAAGTATCAGTCATACAAACAGTATTATAAGAATGGCTCTCCGGTCGGAGGCCCCAAAGAGGTTGCGACATCCATATACAGGATGCACCCGAAGAGGATATGCGTGTGGAGCGGATTTGACCCCGCCGTTGATACGCTCAGCGCAAGCAACAGGGTTTCGCCTCCAAGTCCGTAATCATAATTTGGTCTTTGGTCTGAATACCAACGCAATTAAATATCCGAACACTATTGCCGCCGCGATTCCCGCGGCGGTAGCTTTTATTCCGCCTGTCAGCGCACCTATAAGTCCTTCTTCCCCGACTGCCTCGATAGAGCCCTTTGCGAGAGAATACCCGAAACCGGTAAGCGGTACAGTTGCACCTGCCTTTCCGAGCTCCGCAATGGGCTGGTACAAGCCCAGAGCCGTTAGGATAACGCCGCCGGTAACAAATAGAACAAGAACTCTTGCAGGTGTAAGCCTTGTGAGACTTATAAGCAGTTGTCCTATTGTGCAGAGAATCCCTCCAATTACAAACACCCAAATATAATCAACAAAACTGCTCATTTTACATTCCTTTCTATAACAACGGCGTGGGCTATGGAGGGTATGCTTTCTCCCTGAAGGCTTGAGAGAGGGCTTAAAAGCGCACCTGTTGCAACAAACAGAATCCTGTTCAACTTCCCGGCTTCAAGCATGGGGAGTATCTCGCTGCTCAGAACCGAAGCACAGCAGCCGCAGCCGCTTCCGCCGCACATAACCTTTTGCTGCGGAGAGAAGATAGTCATGCCGCAATCCATATGGACTCCGCTTATTTCATACCCCTTCAATTTGCACAGCTCATAGAGCATCTCTGAGCCAAAAGAGCCAAGATCGCCGGTTATTATGCGATCATAATACTGTGGATTGATGCTGTTTTCCATCAAATTGGCACAGATTGTCGAGCTTGCCGCCGGAGCCATTGCCGCTCCCATATTGCTTGCATCCGTGATTCCATAGTCGCATACCCTGCCCACAGTACCACCGCTGATGACAATACTTGAAAAGACAGCCTCATTTATATTATTATCGACGGAGGCTATTGCAACCGCACCGGAGCCTGTTACCGTGCGCTGTGACGTGGGTGATGACTGAGTACCCATCTCAAGCGGATACCTGAACTCTCTCTCGGATGACGAGAAATGACTGCTCGCTCCACAGACAGCAAGGCGTGAAAAACCTCCGTCAGTAAGCATGGAAGCTATTATGAGGCTTTCAGCCATTGTCGAACATGCTCCGTACATTCCTATGAACGGCGACTGCAATTCCCTTGCGGCAAAACCTGCGGAGATTATCTGGCTCAAAAGATCACCGCCCATAAAGAAGTCAATGTCATTTGGCGTCCTGTTTATCTTTTCGAGCGCACACCTGACAGCGCCTTCAAGCATGTGGCTTTCAGCCTGTTCCCAACTATCCAGACCAAGAGTATCGTCAAGGCATATCTTGTCAAATTTACTTCCGAGAGGCCCCTCCCCCTCCTTACGCCCTACAAATGCCGCAGAGGAGACTATCCTCGGTCTTGACGGGAGTATGAATGATTGCGTACCTACAGTCTTTTTCATAGTATAGTCCTTTACTCATTGATTAAGAGTATTTTTCCCGTCAAGGTATGTGTTTATTCATAATTCGTGAAAACAAAAAAAGGAGGTAGAATACCCCCCTTAATGAAGCCTCTTTTCAGTTTAAAACCTCATAGAAGCGTTGAGCTGTTTTAATCAAGGCGTTATAGTCGGATTCGGCTATTGACTTTTTATTGTAAAGCGTGCTGCTTATGCCGAACGCAACTGCGCCTGCATTATAGAAGTCCCTTATGTTATTGATCGTTATGCCCGCAACTGCCGCAAGCGGTATGTGGGCTAAGGGTGCGCGCACCGCTTTAAAGTATTCCAAGCCAAGAACGCCGGCAGGAAAGAGCTTTACTATATCTGCGCCGTATGTATGAGCATTTACTATCTCCGTAGGTGTCATTGCACCGGGAATGGAAACCATTCCGCTCTGCTTGGTAAGCTCAATGACAGCCTTATCCGTATTGGGCGAGATTACAAATCGCGCTCCGGCATTACGGGCTTCATTGACTTGGCTTCGGCTAAGAACGGTTCCCGCACCTATAACAGTGTCAGCCGGCAGATTCTCAGTCAATCGGCTTATAGCGTCGGTCGTTAGACCGATGGACTTATCCTGCTCAAACGTGACCTCAAAGGCTCGAACGCCGCCCCTATACAGCGCGAGGGAAGCTTCAATAAGCTTGGAACCGTACAGTCCTCTTGCAATAGCAATGAGTTTGGATTCCTTAATTATACCAAGAGTATCCACAACTGCCTCCTATCAAAGCATTCCTTTAAAATTATTCTGGCGAAAGGCTTCGTAAACGACGATGGCAACCGAATTTGAAAGATTCAAGGAGCGTTCATTCGGGCGCATCGGAATACGCAAAATGCGGTCTGAGTGCGAATTGATTATACGTTCGCCAAGTCCTGCGGTTTCCTTGCCGAAAACAAGGAAATCGCCCTCATTGTATTTTACGTCACAATAGCTTTTTTCAGCGTGAGTGGAATAGAGGTGGAATTTTGCACCAGGGTGCGTCCTTTCAACCTCATCAAAGCTATCGTAATAAAAAATCTCAAGATCCTTCCAATAATCCAGTCCCGCACGTTTTAACTGACGATCATCCACCGAAAACCCAAGCGGACGAACAAGATGCAGACAGCATCCCGTGACCGCGCAGGTTCTTGAGATATTGCCGGTGTTCTGCGGTATCTCCGGCTCCACTAAAACAATATTAAACATGATCAAAAACCGTTTGTTCCATAAAAGAAACTGTTGCCATCAATAGTATCATAGTAACTCATATAGCTTTCCCAAGTGGTTCCGAGACTTGCCGCCCGATAGAATAGAACCTTTTTGGGAATAGTAGCTCCGCAATCCTGAAGAATGTACCTTGCGTTCGACTTGGCGGCATTCGTAGGAGTGATGTTTGCCAACGCGGCTTCGCTGCAAAACTGGTTTTTCTGAAACAGAACCCCCCTCACAGTATCGGGGAAGTGTCCTGACTCATTGAGAACTCGGTTCAGTACAACGCTTCCTACCGCCCTCTGCCCCGCCGTATTGTTATATCGTGCTTCATACGTCAGAAATTTAGCAAGAAGCAGAACATCGCTATCCGAGAACTGTCCCGGAGCAACCGTGTAAAACGGCGACGGCGTCGGTGTTGGTGCGGTTGTGGGCTTGGGCGTCTTAGTCGGCTTTGGCGTAGGCTTTGCCGTGGGCTTCGGCGTCTTAGTCGGCTTAGGCGTGGGCTTTGCCGTGGGCTTCGGCGTCTTAGTCGGTTTCGGTGTTGGCTTTGCCGTGGGCTTCGGCGTCTTAGTCGGCTTAGGCGTGGGCTTTGCCGTAGGTTTGGGCGTATTTGTCGGCCTCGGCGTGGGCTTTGCCGTGGGCTTGGGCGTATTTGTCTGAGCTGCCGCAGTTTTCTCATGCGGGGTATTGGTTGGTGCGGGAGTGGAATAAGTACCCACGCTCACAAACTCCTTCGCCATATACCCGACAAGACAACCAATTTTGACCTTATACCAATCGCCGCCCTTACCGATTATGGCAACGCTTTTTCCGAGCATCATAATGCCCAAAACGGTTGATGACGTATCAGCTTCGGTTCTGAAATTGACGCCGTCCTTGTTTACATATCCTTCAACCTCATCCATCTCATCGAAGACTATTTCATTCTTTGGGGCTTCGGTTGGGACAACGGTGTTTTCGGGAACGAGAGTTGGCTCGACCGTATTGCCCGCAGCCTCCGTTGAGATAATATCGGTTGGCTTGGCATACTCGCTTGTGCTTCTTTGCCCGTAAGAGCCATCTTCGGTATTTGCTCCGGCAGTAGCGTTCGCTGCCATGTCATCTATCACTATTGTTTCAACCTCATTTGAGCATCCGATGATGGTCAGGCAGAATATGCATGTAACAAGTATTGCCGCTGCGAATTTTCTCATTAAAACCGGTTTTCTCCTTTTTTGATTAAGTCTATACCTCAGACAATATACTTATTCAAGTCCATGGCAGACTTAGACGTATTAAGATGTGTATCGACATATGATTTGTCTATTACAACATCTATCATAGGATGTTCACCCGTTGCATTAAAGGAAATATCGTCAAGCAGGTTTTCTATTATCGTATGCAGCCGTCTTGCTCCGATGTTCTCACTCGTTTCATTGGCATTGAAGGCCGCCTCCGCGATGGCGTGTTTAGCATCATCCGTAAAGCTGAGATGGACGTTATCCGTTTCAAGCAGGGCCTCATACTGCTTTGTGACAGCATTCTCAGGCTGTGTCAGTATGCGCTCATAATCGGCAACATTCAACGCATTCAGCTTAACGCGAATGGGGAATCTTCCCTGCAGCTCAGGTATTAAATCGCTCACCTTGGATACATGGAACGCGCCTGCTGCTATGAACAGCATATAGTCGGTCTTTACCGGCCCATATTTCGTGTTGACGGTGCAGCCCTCAACGATGGGCAGAATATCGCGTTGTACGCCTTCACGGGAAACATCGGCTCCTCCGACATTGCCGGATGCGGCAATCTTGTCTATCTCGTCGATAAAAACAATTCCATCCTGCTCGGCGCGTTCGATAGCGCGGTCGATGACCTCATCCATGTCAATGAGCTTATCGGATTCTTCGGCAACAAGTATGCGTCGCGCTTCCACAACGGGAACCTTTCTTTGCTTTTTCTTTTTGGGAAGCATACCTCCAAACATCTCGTTCAAGTTAAGGTCTATACCCATCGCAAGCATTGCGTCATTGCCTGTGCCGGATTCCGTAACCTCTATCGTAACGATTTTATCCTCAAGCTCTCCATTGCGAAGCGATTCAAGCACAGCCTGCCTCTTTTGCTTGCGCGCCTGCTTAACCTCCTCGGATATTTCGGGCTCAGCCTGCTCATCCTTCGGAGCATTCAGAAGCATCTGCAATCCGAATATGTTCGCGGCTTTGCTGTGCTTCTTGGAAGAAGTCCCATCTTCGCAAAGAATATCGACCAGCTTTTGTTCCGCTGCCGCCTCTGCCATAAGACGAACTCGCTCATACTCGCTCTGCTTGCAAAGCCTGATGGAAGCTTCAACGAGATCCCTTACCATTGAATCCACATCACGACCAACATAGCCGACCTCGGTAAATTTAGTCGCCTCAACCTTTACGAAAGGAGCTTCTACAAGCTTGGCAAGTCTTCTGGATATTTCGGTTTTTCCAACGCCGGTCGGACCCATCATTATTATGTTTTTGGGAGTTATCTCCTCACGCATCTCAATGGGAAGACGAGACCTTCTGTATCTGTTCCTCAGAGCAATGGCAACCGAGCGTTTTGCCTCATCCTGTCCTATAATATATCTATCCAACTGCTCAACTATCTGTTTAGGCGTAAGCACTATCACACCTCCTCAACTGTTACATTATTATTGGTATAAACGCAGATATCCGATGCGATGAGTATTGCCTTCTCCGCAATCTCTTTTGCGGAAAGCTCGGTATTCTGCTTCAAAGCCCTTGCTGCGGCAAGCGCGTACATACCGCCTGAACCTATGGCGGCAATGCCGTCGTCGGGATAAATGACTTCACCTGTGCCTGAAACGATTAAAAGCTCATCCTTATCGGCACAGATAAGCAGTGCTTGGAGCTGGCGCATGACCTTATCGCTTCTCCAATCCTGAGCAAGCGCGACCGCCGCCCTTGAAAGACCGCCGCTGAATTGCTCAAGCTTTGACTCAAACCTGTCGCAGAGCGTGAAGGCGTCGGCAACAGAGCCTGCAAAGCCGACTATGACCTTATCATTATAAATCCTGCGAACCTTCTTTGCTGTATGCTTCATTATTGTTGTTTCACCGAGAGTAACCTGACCGTCGCCCGCTATGGCGCAGCCTGTCTCCGACTTGACGGCAACTATTGTCGTACCCTTGAAAGAATCCATCAAAAACCTCCTTTTGAAACTATATCATCTATGCGCTTCAAAGCACGCTCCGCAATGGCAGAATAACGCTCACGCTTATTCCTGATCCTTACGGGAAGCGGCGACATTATACCAAATGTGACATTCATCGGCTGAAAATCAGAGCCGTTATACTCGGATACATAGTGTCCGAGCGAGCCTATTGCCGTTTCAGGGCCGAAGTCCATCTGCTCCTGATCAAGCAGTCTTCTTGCCATATTGACGCCGGCGACGAAGCCCGACGACGCACTCTCGACGTATCCTTCCACTCCGGTTATCTGCCCCGCGAAGAATACTCCGGGTGCAGCCTTCAGCTCATAACAGCAGGTGAGCTTCCCCGGAGAATCCAAATACGAGTTGCGGTGCATTACACCGTAACGCACGAACTCCGCGTTTTCAAGTCCGGGAATCATCCCGAATACCCGACGCTGTTCGGGTATTTTAAGGTTTGTCTGGAAACCGACTATATTGTAAAGCGTTCCGGCTTCGTTCTCGCGGCGGAGCTGTACAACGGCATACGGCTGTTTTCCTGTATTGGGATCAATAAGTCCAACCGGCTTTAACGGGCCAAACGCGAGAGTATGTTCGCCGCGCCTTGCCATTGCTTCAACGGGCATACAGCCCTCAAACACCTTCGGAGTTTCAAACTCATGCAGCGGAACGGTCTCTGCCGCAACAAGCTCGCGGACGAAGCGGAAATACTCTTCAGCCGACATGGGGCAATTAAGGTAATCCGAACCTCTGCCATATCTTGACGATGAAAAGACCTTGCTCATATCAAGCGATTCGCTTGTGACTATAGGTGCGGCGGCATCGTGGAAATGGAGCGATGTGCCGACCCTTTTTTCTATGGCGTCGAGCATAGCTCCATCGGTCAGAGGGCCCGTCGCTATGATGCACGGTGCATCGGGAAGTGATGTAACCTCCTCCTCGATAATCTCTATAAGCGGATTGCCTGCCAGTATTTCAGTCACCATTTCCGAAAACCTGTTTCTGTCAACTGCCAATGCGCCTCCCGCCGGTACCTTTGTACTGTCAGCGCATTTCATAATCAGCGAATCCATGAGCCTCAGCTCGGCTTTAAGCAGTCCAACGGCATTCTCTATGCTGTCAGAGCGCAACGAATTGGAGCATACAAGCTCACAGAACGTATCAAGCCTATGCGCAGGAGTATGACGCGAAGGCTTCATGTCGATAAGCTGAACCCTTATGCCCCTTTTGGCGAGCTGGTAAGCCGCTTCACATCCGGCAAGACCAGCTCCTATTATCTTAACGGTATTGTTCATTATTCCTCATCATTGTTCTTCTGTTTGCCCGCGGGACGCATTACGAATCCGCAGCCCTGGGTATCGGAGCATTGCTTGTAGCTTCCGTTTTTACCAAGCTTTTGCACCATGTATTTGCCGCATTTGGGACAGTTCTCCCCTACCGGCTTCTGCCATGATACAAAGTCGCAGTCAGGATGCCTTTCACATCCGTAAAAAGCCCTGCCCTTCTTGGTATGCAGCTTTATTATCTCAGCCCCGCATTGCGGACATTTTACACCTATCTTATCAACAATCCTCTTTGTATTCTTACATGTGGGATAATTGGGACAAGCAAGGAATTTGCCGAATTTTCCGATCTTATAGACCATCATCGCGCCGCATTTATCGCATTGGACATCCGAAACCTCATCGGCTATCTTCACATGCTCGACGTTCTTAAACGCCTCCTCAACGGAATGCTCAAATGGGCCGTAGAAATCGCCGATAATGCTTCTCCACTCCTTATTGCCCTCCTCTACCTCGTCAAGCTTTTCTTCCATATCAGCCGTAAATTTAACGTCAACAATGCTGCTGAAATTATCCTTCATTAGCTGAGTTACGACGAATCCAAGCTCTGTTGGTATTAGCTGCTTTTTCTCACGGCACACATACCCTCTGTCAATTATAGTGGAGATCGTCGGAGAATATGTGCTTGGGCGTCCGATGCCCTTTTCCTCAAGCGTCTTGACAAGCGACGCCTCCGTATAACGGGAGGGCGGCTGTGTGAAATGCTGCACGGGCTTTATTTCTTTGGCATTCAAACGACGTCCGATCTCAAGTTCGGGAAGCAAACCCTCCTTTTCCTCCTCGTCGTCATTGCTCTCCACATAAAGCTTGGTATAGCCGTCAAATATGGTTCTGATGCCTGAGGCGCGATATGTACACTCACCCGCTGTGAATGTGAGCTGTGTCGTTTCGTATAATGCGCTTGCCATTTGGCTTGCGAGGAAACGGTCATATATGAGCTTATAAAGACGATATAATCCCGATTTCAAATGCTCCTTGACCATGGCGGGAGCAAGCAAAAGATTGGTGGGACGGATGGCTTCGTGTGCATCCTGCGCATTGCTCCTTCCCTTATAGATATTGGGCTTTGCGGGAACATATTTATCGCCGTATGTGTCCTTTATAAAGTCAAGAGCCATGCCCTGCGCTTCCGATGATACCCTTACGGAGTCGGTACGGATGTAGGTTATAAGCGCAACGCTGCCCTTGCTGCCTATCTCAACACCCTCATAGAGCTGCTGAGCGAGCGACATTGTCATCTTTGGAGTAAGACCGAGCTTTCTCGACGCTTCCTGAAGCATACTGCTTGTTGTAAACGGAGCGGGCGCGTGCCGTGTCTTTTCATTCTTTTTAAGGTCTGAAAGAACAAACGGCTCCTCCTTGCTCTTTTCTATTACAAGCATAGCCTCCTGCTCGTTTTTAACATCGGTTTTATGCCCGTTATAGCCATAGAACTTGGCTTCGATGGGCTTTCTCGCGTTGGGAACGTGGAGAAAAGCTGTAATCGTCCAATACTCGTCCGGGATAAAATCGTTTATCTCCTGCTCACGGTCACAGATTATCCTTGTGGCGACTGATTGAACACGTCCCGCTGACAGCCCCTTGCGCACCTTTGCCCAGAGCAGAGGACTGATCTTATAGCCGACAAGTCTGTCAAGCACACGCCTTGCCTGCTGCGCGTCAACGAGCTTAATATCTATGGGCCTTGCTGTTTTAATGGACGCCTGTAAGACGGATTTGGTTATTTCATTGAATACGACCCTGCAATTCATATTGGGATCTATTTTAAGCGCGTTTGCAAGATGCCATGAAATAGCCTCACCCTCTCTATCGGGGTCGGTTGCGAGCAAAACCTTTTTTGCCTGTTTTGCTTCTTTTTTTATCTTTTCCAAAACCTCTCCTCTTCCGCGGAGGGTTATATATTTAGGCTCGAATCCGTTTTCGACATCAACTCCAAGCTGGCTCTTGGGCAGGTCCCTGACGTGACCGTTCGATGCGATAACCTTGTATTTGGATCCAAGATATTTTGCTATGGTCTTTGCCTTTGCCGGCGACTCAACAATAACCAGAGTGTCTGTCATTTTGTATAAATCCTTTCAATTCTTGAATGCCTGAATCAATATAGGCATATCAGCTTCTTTATCACAAAGCATACTTGCCGTTTGGCAACTGCTTTATTATTCCCGATAATTCCATTTCTGTCAAGTAGATATTTAGCTCAGAAACGGTAAATTCGGTTATTTCGCATAAATCATCGACGGTTTTTTCTCCCAGAATAAGGAGATTGTAAATCACTTTCTGCTCATTTGACAGCTTGGCAATATCTATTTGCCTGACAGGGGTTGCGTTTCTTACCATAAAGAAGCCATACTCAAACATAATATCATCGACATCAAATACCGCTTTTGCCGCTCCGCTCTTTATGAGACCGTTAGTCCCGACACAGGATAGATCATTTATCCTGCCCGGAACCGCGAAAACATCCCTTCCCTGCTCATGGGCACAATCGGTAGTTATTCGTGTACCGCTCTTGGCTCCGGCTTCAATAACCAGCACGCCCTTTGAAATGCCGCTTATAATGCGGTTTCGCTGCGGGAAATTCTCCTTCATGGGAGCTTTTCCCGGTTTGAACTCGGATATTACTGCGCCACGCTCGATTATACGCTCATAAAGCTCCCTTGATGATTGCGGATATACAATATCAACGCCGCATCCTAACACGGCTATCGTCGGATAATCGCTCTTTGCGGACGAGAGCGCACCTTTAGCCGCTATGGAGTCGCATCCGAGAGCCATGCCCGATACCACACATGCACCATGCTCCGCAAGCTCACGTCCAAAGTATTCAGCCATCTCCCTGCCGTAATCCGAGCTTTTTCTCGCTCCTATAACCGCTATCGGAAGCTCAATATCAGCTCTGAGCCTGCCCTTCACATAAAGCACGGCAGGCGGATCGAATATCTCCCTGAGAAGACTGGGATAGTCGCTGCTGTCACGAGTGACAGCATATATCCTCTCTTTTTCCATACTCTCTATAAAGCTGTCTATTGCGGCATCCGCGCTCTTGATATACAGAAGCTCTCTGTTTGTTTTATTGATGTTTTCGGGAAAGCGTATGGTCTTTCCGTTTCTGACAGCTTCAAAAAGCTCCATCAATCCGTCATTGCAGAACAACAAATGCTCGATAGCCCTGACGTTGGAGCCGAGAACATCGCTCAGCCAAAGCCATGCTCTTTCCTTTTCGGAATAGTCTCTCATAAATCCATATCACCGCGAACTCCAGTATTTTTGTTCAAGCCCCCTGTATTGCACAGCCTCAAGTATGTGCTGCTTCTGTATCCGCTCCTCGTCGTTAATATCCGCTATGGTTCTTGCTACCTTAATAACCCTTGTATATGCCCTTGCGGAAAGCTTGAGCTTATCGTACGCCGTATGAAGAAGTGTTTCAGCTTCATCCGTCATCTGACAATACTTTCTCATAAGAGGTGCGGTTAGCTGAGAGTTGTATCGGATACCGTCGCCCGAATACCGCTTTAACTGGATGTCCCTCGCCTTTTTCACACGTTCCCTGATTGTTTCGGAGCTTTCGCCGCTTGCTTTGGAGGTCAGCTCATTGTAGTCTATCTCATTCATCTCTATATGCAGATCAAGCCTGTCAAGAAGCGGTGAGCTTATACGGCTCCTGTACTTCTCTATCTGAGCTTGACTGCATCGGCATTCCTTGGTCTTGGAACCGTAATTTCCGCATGGACAGGGGTTCATTGCGGCAACGAGCATGAAATCAGCCGGATACGTCGTCTTAGCGGCGGCGCGTGTAATCGTGACGACGCCGTCTTCGAGCGGCTGTCTTAATGCCTCAAGCACGGTACTCGGAAACAGCGGAAGCTCATCCATAAACAAGACTCCGTAATGGGCAAGGCTTATCTCTCCCGGCAAGGCATGAGAGCCTCCGCCTACAAGCGCGGGTATTGAAGCGGAATGATGAGGCGATCTGAACGGACGCTCGGTAACAATTCCTCCCCTGCCTCTGAGTTCGCCGGCGACGGAATGAATCCTTGTAACCTCCAGCGATTCATCCATTGAAAGCTCCGGAAGTATCGAAGGTATGCTCCTTGCGAGCATTGTCTTTCCCGAACCCGGACTGCCTATCATCAGAAGATTGTGACTGCCCGACGCCGCTATTTCCGCCGCACGCTTTGCTGCCTGCTGACCCTTAATCTCCGAAAAATCATGCGTATGAGCTATCCTGTGTTCGCTCCACTTGAGCTGCGGATATGGCGTTATGTGGGTCACGCCTCTGAAATGCCCGCATGCCTCATTGAGATTGTTTACCGGAAAGACATTCATGTCCTCGAAAAACGACGCTTCCTCTGCGTTTTCATACGGAAGCATTATGTTTCTGAATCCACGCTCGTACGCGTTAATCACCATCGGAAGCACACCCGTAACGGATCGTACCCTGCCGTCGAGAGCCAACTCGCCTATTATAATATAGTCGTCAGCCGAGTGCAAAGGGATTATTCCTCTCGCCGCAAGAATGCCCAAGGCTATCGGAAGATCGTAAACCGTACCTTCCTTTTTTATATCCGCCGGAGCGAGATTCACAAGCACTCGCATCTCCGGGTATGCGTAACCGCTGTTGCATATTGCCGATCTGACACGTTCCTTAGACTCCTTAACAGCATTATCAGGCAAACCGACAGTATCCACACGCTGCATACCTGTTGTAATGTCCACCTCGACATTTATCAAGCAGCCTGTGATGCCTATCAGTCCATAGCTGTAAAGCTTAGCTAACATTAAACGCCCTTTCCTTTTTCAGAATCTCCCTTAAAAACAAACAGTTTGTTTAAAACAAAGTTTACAGGAATGCATATGCAGGTCGCAAGCAACGAGCAGAAAAGCTCTCCGGTGATTATATTGGTCAGCCATTCGGGCAGATTCAATCCCGCCCACCATTCATCAATCTCAAAGACGTCTTTGAACAGGAATATCAAGCCGAATGAAATCAGCAAAACAAGAATATTGACAACGACAAAGCTTATCTTCTCGCGCCTGTCCTGACGTCTTTCTTCGCGGAACGTCCAACGACTGTTTAAAATGTAGCTGTTCAGTATTCCGCATCCGTATCCAACCGCCTTTGCGGTATAAACTATCCAGTTTCCGCTGAAGAACAGGTTCAACACATATGAAAGTCCCGTGTTTACGATCATGTCCACAACCGTGTTGCTTGCGCCGACAACCGCGAATTTTATAAGCTGTATAAGGCTTTTGCCCTTCTTTTCAGACGATGGCTTTTTTACATTCTTTTTTTCGGCATCCATTTCCCGATCAATGCTCCTTTATTATCGTAATCTGCTCCGGCTTTATATTGGAGGGTTCATAGTCGAGGAATCTCCATCCAATACGATATGCCTTCACAACATTATCATTGGCGTCATGTACCTCATATTTATGGAACGGAACCCATTGAAGTGCGCCGATATAGGTTCTCGATACCTCAAGTCCCGAAATCACGGGATAGAATATCATGAACAGCAGCAATACAACAGCCATCCATACATATTTAACTCGCGGCACACGGCATTTCTTTTTTCCGTCCTCGTTCTTGTGCTTATAGGCATGAATATCCTCCCAGTAGCCTATCAGCCTTCCTGCGGCAAGCGTAATGAATGGGACTGTCGCAAAGAAGTGGTATGCATATGTGCTTCTCGGCACAAGCACCCACGGCAGGAAAGAGGACGCCATGCAGACGAACAGGAAATAATCCTCCAGCGGGAATCTTCTGCGATGGAATATGAGTACAAATATGAGTATAATTGTAGCTATGGTACAGCCTACCCATACGGCAGGATTGCCGAATGCGCTTATGGTTCCGACGCCGCCGCCGGAATTTCCATATCCTCCGACATAGAACCATGTGGGACGCAGATTCCCAAGCCACATCCACCATGGTGATGAAGCTTTATGGTCGGATTTAAGCTGGCTGTGATAGTTGTACATATCACTCTGATTGTTTATTACGCCTTTTATATATGTGTCAACAGCTTCACCCAAGCTGAGCTTGACGTCGCTTGAGGATTCAAAGGCGTCCGGATTGGCTCCGTATATCACCTGCTGCTTTGCGGGAAGCCATTGAGCGGTATAATAACGGCAATACGATGCACTGTAAATAACAAGCGGAACAAACACAAAGAATATTATGCACCAACTGCAAAGCAGACCGGCATTTGTCCAGAATTTCTTGACAAGCCCGCTCCCCGCGTATTCCTTTACTCTGCTTAAACGGTAGCTCTTTACGCCCATCACTGTGAGCTTTACGAAGAACAGTACGGCAAGCGCCGCGCCCGTATAAATACATATCCATTTGCTCGCA